>JANMYG010000506.1:0-5787 GCA_031381865.1 Betaproteobacteria bacterium
GCATCAAGCGCCCATGCAACGCCATACGCACGGCGCCGGGTATCGCGCCGATTGCGTGCGCCCCGCCTTGAAGATGGGCTCCGGGCTGTTGTCAACTGACGGCTCCCGATGGCCTTCCTGATGGCCAGCTCCTCTCGAGCGAAGGCGTCGCAGTCGTTACCTGCCCCTGTAGCCCTGATCCTCGAATCCGGCTGGCCGTGACCCTTGAGGTCATGGCCTTGTGGATGTCGTTCTTAGAGCCGATGTCTGCGACTTGCCGGCGGCAGGCCAGGCTTTGGGGGATGCCTTGCCGGCCGCGAGCTTGGCCCAGTAGCCGCGCGCCGGACGGGGGATGTTGTGGCGGCGACAGGCCTTGGCCAGCCCGACGTCCGAGATATCAAGCTCTCGGGCGAGCTTGCTCATCGGCGTGGACCACACACGGTTGTACAGGTCGCGGCGGGAGATTTGCATGGCAACCGATACCCGCTTTGATACCCGCTTTCTTCCGGGCTGGGGCTGGATTCAGTGAGACGTCAAGAGCCCCAAACGCCAGCATTGGCGCGGGTTTACGGGGTGCGGTGGGATGCCGTGACACCCACCTGGGGCTGGTCGATCATCGGGATTCTGGTTCATGGTGCCCTCCGCCGCGTCACTTTGCCTGCGTCGATTGCATTCAGGGGAGCGCCCGCTGGCGCCGACTGGTTGTGCGCGGCACTCATTCCAGCCCCTCCTCCACCAGCTCCGAGGCGCGCAGCAGTGCGCGGGCCTTGGCCTCGGTCTCGCGCCATTCCAGCTCGGGCACCGAGTCGGCCACCACACCGGCGGCGGCCTGCACGTACAACGTGCCGTCCTTGACGATCGCCGTGCGGATCGCGATCGCCACATCCATGTCGCCGGCGTAACTCAGGTAACCGCAGGCGCCACCGTACAGACCGCGCTTGCTCGGTTCGAGCTGGTCGATGACTTCCATCGCGTGCACCTTGGGCGCGCCGGTCAGCGTGCCGGCCGGGAACGTCGCCTTGAGCACGTCCATGCTGGTCATGCCGTCCTGCAGGATGCCTTCGACGTTGCTCACGATGTGCATCACGTGGCTATACCGCTCGACCGCGAAGGCCTCGGTCACCTTGACGCTGCCGGTCTTGGCGATGCGGCCGATGTCGTTGCGCGCCAGATCGATCAGCATCACGTGTTCGGCACGCTCCTTGGGGTCATTGACCAGTTCCACCTCGGCCGCCTGGTCCAGTTCGGGTGTGGCGGCACGTGGCCGGGTGCCGGCGAGCGGCCGGATCGTGATCTTCTGGCCCGCCGCGGTCTGCTCCTGGCGCACCAGGATCTCGGGGCTCGCGCCCACCACATGGAAGTCGCCGAAGTGGTAGTAATACATGTAGGGGCTGGGATTGAGCGAGCGCAGCGCCCGGTAAAGCGACAGCGGCGACTCGGTGTAGCGCTTCTTGATGCGCTGGCCGACCTGCACCTGCATGAAGTCGCCGGCCTCGATCAGCCGCTTGGCACGCTCCACGGCGGCGATGTAGTCGGCCTTGGCGAACTCGCGCTCGGCGGGGTAGGTCTGGGTCGGCTTCACGACCGGCGCGCTGACCGAGTACCTGAGTTGCTCCTTGAGGTCGCGCAGCCGCTTCTTGGTGTTGCTGTAGGCCTCCGGCTGGCCCGGGTCGGCGTACACGATCAGGTACAACTTGCCCGACAGGTTGTCGATCACCGCCAGCTCTTCGCATTGCAGCAGCAGTATGTCGGGGCAACCCAGCGTATCGGGCGGGCACGAGTGCACCAGCCTGGCTTCGATATGCCGCACCGTGTCGTAACCAAAATAACCCGCCAGCCCGCCACAAAAACGCGGCAGACCGGGGCGCAGCGCCACCTTGAAGCGTTGTTGGTAGGCGGCGATGAAGGCCAGCGGATTGTCACGGCTGGTCTCCGTCACGATGCCGTCGGTCACGACCTCGGTCAGCGCCTCGGGACCAAAGCCGCGTGCACGCAGCAGGGTGCGGGCCGGCAGTCCGATGAAGCTGTAGCGGCCGAAGCGCTCGCCACCGACCACCGACTCCAGCAGGAAGCTGTACTTGCCGCCGCCCTTGGAAAAGGCCAGCTTGAGGTACAGCGACAGCGGGGTTTCGAGGTCGGCAAACGCCTCGACCATCAACGGAATGCGGTTGTAGCCCTGCGACGTCAGGCTTTTGAATTCAAGTTCGGTGATCACGGCGGGGCCTTTCGATTCAGCACCCGGGCACAGCGGCCGGGCGGTGGCGCCTGGGCGCCACGTACATGCAGTCAGGTGCCCTGGAACAGGGCAACGGTGCGATGCAATTTTCGGGGGGAAGGTGCCCGCGCCAATACGCATCGCGGGCCCGCTGCCGGCGCGAGTCCGCGATCAGGCGGACCGGAAAACCGGGCGGGCGGGCAAGACGGCCGGCGTACGCCAGGGCCAGGCTCCCCGGTCGCTGCAACCTGTGATGCTGATGCGGTGGATGAACATGGCGCCAGTGTAGCAAAGGGGTTTTTCAGCCCAGGGCGGCACGCATGCGCCCGATCACGGCGCGGTAATCCGGCTGGCCGAAGATCGCGCTGCCAGCCACGAAGGTATCCGCCCCGGCATCCGCGGCGCGCCGGATATTGTCGACCTTGATGCCGCCGTCGACCTCCAGCCGGATGTCCTTGCCCGAGGCCGTGATGCGCCTGCGCACCGCCTCGATCTTGCGCAGCGCCGAGTCGATGAAGCCCTGGCCGCCAAAACCGGGGTTGACGCTCATCACCAGCACCAGGTCGATGTCGTCGATCACCCAGTCCAGCACCTCCAGCGGCTCGGCCGGGTTGAACACCAGGCCGGCCCGGCAACCGGCGCCCTTGATGGCCTGGATGCTGCGGTGGACGTGGCCGCTGGCGTCCGGATGGAAACTGATCAGGTCGGCGCCGGCATCGGCAAACGCGGCCGCCAGCGCATCCACCGGCTGCACCATCAAATGCACGTCGATCGGCACCGCCACGCCGGCCGCAGTGCGGGCGTGCGGCTTGAGCGCGGCGCAGACCATCGGGCCGAAGGTGAGGTTGGGCACATAGTGGTTGTCCATCACGTCGAAATGGATCCAGTCGGCGCCGGCGGCGACCACGTTCCTGAGCTCCTCGCCGAGGCGGGCAAAGTCGGCCGACAGCAGGGAGGGGGCGATGCGGTAAATCATGGCGACAGGGTCTTGAAACGGGTATTTCGGGCTGGCGGTATTTTCGCAGGTAGCATTGCGCCATGGCCAAGTACCAGTTCCAAGTCGAAGTCCTGCCCCGATTCCTGCCCGAGCAGTCGGCTCCGGCGCAGGCGCATTTCGTGTTCTCCTACACCATCACCATCACCAACACCGGCGAGGTCGCCGCACAGCTGATTTCCCGCGTGTGGAACGTGAACGACGCCAACGGCCACACCGAAAAGGTCAAGGGCCTGGGTGTGGTGGGACACCAGCCGCTGCTGCAGCCCGGAGAAAAGTTCGAATACACCAGCGGGACGCGCCTGCGCACCCCCACGGGAACGATGCACGGCAGTTTCTTCTGCGTCGCCGAAGACGGCGAGAAGTTCGACACCGACATTCCGATGTTCGTTCTCGACGCGCTCAGCGCCGGCGGCGGCACGCGCACGCTGCATTGAGCGCTTGAATCCCCGAGCCATGCGCGACCTGCCGGGGCTGCTGGAGACGCTGGACCCGCAGGGCACTCTGGTGCAGCGGCACCTGTGGCTGGTCGACCTGCTGGACTGGATCCGCGGCGAGGGCGACTCCGTTGCAGCGGCTCTGGCGCGGGTGCGCCTGCTGCTCGACGCGCTGCAGGCGCAGCCCGACAAGGCCCTTCGCATGCAGCGCTGGTGGTTCACGCTCAACCAGACGCTCGATGTCGCGGTGCTGCTGGCGGACTTCGGTTTTTCCTCGCGCAACGCATTCGTCAGCGAATTTGCGGAACGCCTGCGCCAGAAGCTGTTGCCCGCCACGCCCGAAACGGTCGACGCGGCCGAGTTGTTTTCGCTCGTGATGCGCAGCGGATTCGACGCCCAGTGGCTGCTGGCGCTGGACGAGGACCTGCTGCCGCGGATCGCGGCCCTGCTGCAGCACGAGCGCGACGGTGCCGGCTGGCAGGAGGGGGCGCTGAGCCAATGGCAGGAAACCGTGCTGGAGGCCATCACCATCTGCACCAGCCAGGTACGGGCGGCCGGTTTTGCGTCCGAGTTGCGCCTGCGCATGAGCACGTCCGCGCGCGAGGCCGCCCCGTTCCATTCGCTGGTCGCCGATTTCGAGCGCCTGCGGGCCAGTTTCGTTCGCGCCGTGGCGGCGCCGGAAGATGTGCACGACCCGCGCCAGGTCGAATTCCAGGAGGCGTTGCAGCAGTTTCGCACCCAGCTCGAAGCCTGCCGCGCGGCCGTGGCCAGCGTGTACGCCCATCTGGACGAAAACGGGGTGTCGGTCAGCCTGGTGTTTCGTATTCGCCAGTTGCGCGAACGCATCCTGCGCATCCGCGCCCTGATCGACTGCGTCGGCGGGGCCCGGCCCGCACAGAGCACCACCAGGCTGGTGGCGCACCTGGTGCTGGTCGGACGCGACCGCCGCAGCCTGCGCTCGCTGGTCCGGTCCAACTCGTCGATGCTGGCGGCCAAGGTGACCGAGCGCAGTTCGGAGGTGGGCGAACACTACATCACACGCAGCCGCGCCGAATACCACGACATGCTGGGCAAGGCGGCTGGCGGCGGCGCGCTAACGGCCGCCACCACCTGGCTCAAGTTCCTTGTCATGGCGCTCGGACTGTCGGCGTTCTGGAACGGGTTCTGGTCGAGCCTGGTCTACGCCGGGAGTTTCGTGGTGATCCAGCTGCTGCATTACACGCTGGCCACCAAGCAGCCCGCCATGACCGCGCCGGCCATGGCGGCCAAGCTCAAGGACATCGACGCACCCGGGTCGATGGAGCTGTTCGTGGACGAGGTCACCCACCTCGTGCGCTCGCAGGTGGCGGCCGTGCTGGGCAACGTGGGCGTGGTGTTTCCGGCCGTGCTGCTGATCTCCGTCGTGATCCAGTGGCTCAGCGGCAGCCCGATGGTGGACGCCAAGGACGCGGCCCACGTGTTGCACGCGCTGACGCTGCTTGGCCCCACCGCGCTGTTCGCGGCCGTCACCGGCGTGTTGCTGTTTGCGTCGAGCATCATCGCCGGCTGGACCGAGAATTGGTTTGTGTTCAACCGGCTCGACTCGGCGCTGCGCTACAACCCGGTCTTCACGCGCCGGCTCGGGGCCGAGCGCGCCGACCGCTGGGCCCATTTCCTGCGCAACAACGTCTCCGGCTTCGCCTCCAACATCTCCCTGGGCCTGATGCTGGGCATGGTGCCGGCGTTCACCGGCTTCTTCGGCCTGGGGCTGGAGCTGCGCCACGTCACCTTGTCGGCGGGGCAACTGGCGGCGGCCGGCGCGTCGATCGGCTGGGAGGTCGTGCGCGATGGCGCGTTCTGGTGGTGTGTCGCCGCCATTCCGGTCATCGGCGCGCTCAATCTGGGGGTCAGTTTCTACTGCGCCTTGCGCCTGGCGCTGCTGTCGCACAACGTGGGAGCGCTCGACCGGGCCCGGATCCGCGCGGCGATATTTGGCCGGCTGCGCCACAAGCCGCTCGAATTTTTCTGGCCGACCGGGCCCAACGTGGAAGCGGACAATCCGCACGGCGATATCCGTTCGGGCTGAGAGCGTGAGAGGCAATCCAATGCACCCGCGTGAGACCCCAAAACAGGTCCAATCTAGGCGCAAAGCGCAGCCGGGGTTGGGCCCCGGGGAGGCTTTG
>JANMYG010000527.1:0-10435 GCA_031381865.1 Betaproteobacteria bacterium
TGTGTTCATCACGCTGGTGGGTGGCGCAGAGGTGGGCGAAGCGCTGCAGGCACAACACATCGATGGCCTTTTCTTCACCGGCTCCTACGCCACCGGCGCCAGGATCGCCCAGGCGCTCGGTCCGCGTCTGGTCAAGCTGCAACTCGAACTTGGCGGCAAGGACCCGACCTATGTGTGCGACGACGCCGACGCCGGCAAGGCGGCCGCATCATTGGCCGACGGCGCCATGTACAACACCGGCCAGAGCTGCTGTTCGGTCGAACGCATCTATGTGCACGAAAAGATTCACGACGCCTTTGTCGCCGCCTTCGTCGAATGCGTGCGCGGCTTCAAGGTCGGCGATCCGATGGCCCAGGACACCTACATCGGAGCCATCACGCGCGCGCCGCAGGTCGACGTGCTCGATGCGCAGGTGGCCGACGCCAAAGCCAAAGGGGCCACGCTCCTGTGTGGCGGGGCGCGCCTGCCCGGGCCCGGCAACTGGTATGCGCCGACGGTGTTCATCCATGTGAACCACACCATGGACCTGATGCGTGAGGAGAGCTTCGGTCCGATCATCGGCATCCAGAAGGTCGCCGGCGACATCGAGGCGGTGCAGCTCATGAACGACACGCGTTACGGTCTCACGGCCGGTGTCTACACGCCCGACCAAACGCGCGCGCAGCACATCCTGTCGCAGGTGAACGCCGGCAGCGTGTACTGGAACTGCTGCGACCGCGTCAGCCCGCGCCTGCCGTGGAGCGGCTACGGCCACTCGGGGGTCGGCGTGACCTTGTCGACCTATGGCATCCAGACCTTCACGCGGCCCAAGGCCTGGCATTTGCGCAAGGCGTGAACGCAAGGCATGAAACCACGCATCGCATTTTTCGACCTGGACCACACCCTGCTGGACGGCGACAGCGATGTGTTGTGGTGCGAATTCCTGGTCGCCAGGGGGGTGCTGGAGCGCGGCGCATTCGCGGCACGCAACGCCGACATCGCGGCGCGTTACCAGGCCGGCAACGTGGACCCGGTGGAGTTTGCAAATTTCTACGTCTCGACGCTGGCCGGGCGCAGCCGCGGGCAATGGGAGCCTTTGCGACAGGAGTTCATGCGTGACGCGATAACCCCGCGCATTCCAAAGGCTTCCGTCGAGCTGGTTCGCCAGCACCAGGCACAAGGTGACATCGTGGTGCTGACAACCGCCACCAACCGTTTCATCACCGAGCTCACGGCCATCCACCTGGGCATCGAGCACCTGATCGCCACCGAACCGGAGCTGGTTGACGGACTGTTCACCGGCAATACGGCCGGTGTGCTGAATATGCGTGCGGGCAAGGTGGTCCGCCTGCACGCATGGCTGCAGGCCCGCGGTCAAATGCTCGGCCAGTTCAGCAGCACCGGTTACAGCGATTCGATCAACGACCTGCCGCTGCTCGAGGCCGTCGATCGTCCGGTCGCGGTCAACGCCGACATTCGGTTGGGCGCGATCGCCGCCGAGCGCGGTTGGGAAACCCTGATCCTGCGCCATTGATGCCGAGGGGCGCGCAAATACCAGGCAAGGGCCCCGGGGGTTTGGCGAGCCGAGCGCGATGGCCAGGCGGCTCCGCAGTGTCCCCCGGCCCGCGGCCAGCGCCTATCCCAATCTACCTCGCTGAGCCGCCAGTTCAGCGTCCTTGGCGGCGAGTGTATTTGGGACACCGAACTCGAACCACGCTGGTTGGATCAGGTCGGTGCGGCGCTCGGCGCAGCGGCATAAAGGAGGAGCCCGCAGGGCGGGGGACAGCCGCGGAGCCGAGCACCGCACCGGCCTGATCCCGCGCAACCCCGCTGGTTGGCAACAAGGCGTGCAAGTTGTGGTGCGCGATCACAGGCTGATGTTTTGCACGCGCTTCGGCCTTCAGACGGCGGCCAGCCGGATTTGCCGGTCGGGTCTGGCAACGTCGCTTGCTACGTCAAGTGTTTGCCGATCAGCCCCGCCAGTTCGAACATCGTCACCTGGGGCCTGCCAAACACCCTCTGCAGCTTGGCGTCGGCATTGATCGCGCGCTTGTTGGTGGCGTCCTGCAGGCCATGGGCCTTGATGTAATCCCACATCTTGCGGACCACCTCGGTGCGCGCCACCAGCCCGTCGCCGATGACAGCGGCCAGTTCGGCGCTCGGTTTCAAGGTCCCGGTTTTTGGCGCCGCCCCGGTGGCTTTTGCGGCAGCGCCGGAGTTCGCGGCGGTTTTCTTTGCCGGTGTCTTCTTCGCCGGTGTCTTGGCTGTCGCCTTGACTGCCATGGGTGCCTTGACCGCCACAGCCGGCCTGGTCGCCTTGGCCCCGGTCGCCGCCGCCTTGCGCGCTGCCGGCACGGCCTTGGCGCCCGGCGCACCCGTGGTCTTGGCGGCGGTCTTGCGCGGCGGGAACTTCGACGGCGCGAATTCGAAACCGACCTTGCCGGCTTCTGCATCCCAGGCCAGCATCGCCTTGAACGCGCGCCGGGTGCGCATGGACACGAACTTGTCGAGCAAGTCGGTCTTGCCAGCCGTCAGCAGCTTGCCCATCTGCTCGCGCGTGACCGGTTGCTGCAGGATGATCTGCCCGGTCTTGAAATCGCAGCTCGGCGTGGGCTGTGCGAGTGTGGGCACTGACTTTTCACAAACATAACTCTTGCCGTGCTCGAACACCGCAGCGCCGCATTTGGGGCAGGCGCCCAGGCTTTGCTGGGCCGAGAAATCGATCAGCTCGCCGCTTTCTTCGCCCTTCTTGTCGTCGCCGAAATCGAATTCGAGCTTGTAGTTCTTGGTCTCCTCGTCGAACTTGATGACCATCTCGGCCGTGAAAGGCCAGCCCGCCTTGGAGCGGAAACCCTCCAGCGGCCCGATCTTCCTGTCGCGCAGGAACTGCTCCACCTCGGCCACCTCGAAGGTCCGCCCGGCGGGCGTCTTGCCGAACGAAAAGCCGCAGCCTTCTTCAGCGCCCGATTTGCCGGTGCAGGCGTAGCGCCGGTAGTTTTCCTTCACCACGCCACCGCAGTTGGGGCATGGCGCCGCAAGTGTGGCGTAGTCGCCGGGAATGGTGTCGCGGTCGTATTCCTTGGCCTTCTTCACCATGCGTTCGGTCATGGTCGCAATCTCGGCCATGAACGACGCGCGGCTGAGTTTGCCGTGTTCCATCTGGGCCAGCTTGTATTCCCATTCGCCGGTGAGTTCGGCCCTGGACAACTCCTCCACCCCCAGGCCACGCAGCAGTGTCATCAACTGGAACGCCTTGGCGGTCGGGATCAGCTCGCGGCCTTCGCGCAGCATGTATTTTTCGTTGATGAGGCCCTCGATGATGCTCGAGCGCGTGGCCGGGGTGCCCAGGCCCTTTTCATGCATCGCGGCGCGCAAGTCATCGTCCTCGATGGTCTTGCCGGCGCCTTCCATGGCGCCGAGCAGCGTCGCCTCGGAGTAGCGCGCCGGCGGGCGGGTCTGCAGGCCCTTGGGTTCGACGCTTTGCACACCGACCTGCTCGCCTGGCTTCACCGGCACCAGGTTGGCGGGGTTCTTGTCGTCGCCCTCCTTGGCTTCGTCCTGCGCTTCCTTGCCGTAGATGGCCAGCCAGCCCGGCTTCACCAGCACCTTGCCTTCAGTCTTGAAGCTGTGGCCCGCGCTGACGGAAATGCGCGTGGTCACCTGGTACTCCGCACTCGGGAAAAACACCGCCATGAAGCGCCGCACCACCAGGTCGTAGATCTTTTGTTCGGCCTCGCTCAGGCCGTGGGCCGGCTGCAGCGTGGGGATTATCGCGAAGTGGTCGCTTACCTTGCTGTTGTCGAAAATGCGTTTGCTGCCCTTGACGTAGTTGCCCTTGAGCGCGGTGGCCGCGTGTGGGGCCAGGTGCTTCATCGGGCTGGCAGCCAGCATTTCGAAGGTTTGGCGCACCACCGGCACATAGTCTTCCGGCAGCGCACGCGAGTCGGTACGCGGGTAGGTCAGGGCCTTGTGGCGTTCGTACAGGCTCTGGGCGATCGAGAGAGTGGTCTTGGCGCTGAAACCGAACTTGCCGTTGGCTTCGCGCTGCAGCGATGTCAGGTCGAACAGCAGCGGGCTGGCCTGGGTCGTCGGCTTGCTCTCCTCGGTGACGGTGGCGGTCTTGCCCCGGACCGCATCGGCGATGTCCTGCGCCTCGCGCGCTGACCACACCCGGTCGGCCCGGAGTTCGGCGTCCGGTTCTTCGCCGTTGCCCGCCGCGAGGTTGGCCGCCGCCTTCTTCCACTTCGGGTCGAACCACTTGCCCGGATAGACGCCGGCTTCGGCGGCGAAGCTGGCATGGATCTCCCAGTAGTCGCGGCTCACGAACTTGCGGATCTTCTCCTCGCGCTCGACCACCACCGACAGGGTCGGCGTCTGCACCCGGCCCACGGTGGTCAGGAAGAAACCGCCGTCGCGCGAGTTGAAGGCGGTCATGGCGCGGGTGCCGTTGATCCCCACCAGCCAGTCGGCTTCGGAACGGCAGCGCGCCGCATCCGCCAGCGGCAGCATCTGCTTGTCGCTGCGCAGCGCGCCGAAGCCGTCGCGGATCGCCTGCGGCGTCATCGATTGCAGCCACAACCGCTGCACCGGGTGCTTGACCTTGCTGTACTGCTGTATCAGCCGGAAGATCAGCTCGCCTTCGCGCCCGGCGTCGCAGGCATTGATGAAGTGGCCGACATCCTTGCGTTTGGCCAGCCGGACGATGGTATTGAGCCGGGTCTTGGTCTTGTCCATCGGCTTGAGGTCGAAGTGCGGTGGAATCACCGGCAGGTGCGCGAAGCTCCACTTGCCGCGCTTGACATCGAATTCCTCCGGCGCCTGGATTTCGAGCAGGTGCCCCACCGCGCTGGTGACCACGTATTTTTCGTTCTCGAAGTGGTCTTCGAGTTTCTCGAACTTGCCGGCCAGCGGCGTGAGCGCACGCACGATGTCTTGGGCCACTGAAGGTTTTTCGGCAATAACTAGAGTTTTCATCTGACTACAATCCACAGGTCTCGCGTGCGCACAGGCGCACATCCGCAGGCGCGCACCCACGCGCGCCCATACGAGTTCACATTAACAAATTTTTCCGACGTGTCCAAAAAAGCGCCTTCTGCTGAACAACGCCGCATCCAGACCCGCCGCTCCGGCGTGCACGGCAAGGGTGTATTTGCGTTGCGCGATCTGGCCGAAGGCGAGACGATCATCGAGTACGTCGGCGCCATCATCAGCTGGAAGGAAGCGCAGCGGCGCCATCCGCACGATCCCGCGGACCCGAACCATACCTTTTATTTTCACATCGACGAGAAGCGCGTGATCGACGCCCTGTATGGTGGCAACTCATCGCGCTGGATCAACCATTCCTGCGCTCCCAACTGCGAGGCCGATGAAGAAGGCGGGCGGGTCTTCATCAAGGCATTGCGCAACATTGCCGCGGGTGAGGAGTTGAACTACGACTATGGCCTGATCATCGACGAGCGGTACACGCCCAAACTCAAGGCCGAGTACCCGTGCTGGTGCGGCGCACGCCAGTGCCGCGGCACCCTGCTCGCACCCAAGCGCCGACGTAACTGAGCCCATGGCCGACGCTGCCGCAGCCGCACCCCCGGACCGGCGAGCAGGCGCCCGAGATGCCGGGCGCATCTGGCCGCTCGAGGCCATCCGCTGCGAGGTCGCGCCGGGTCGACCGGGCTTCTCGGTGGAACTGGTACCCAGCATCGATTCAACCAACTCGGAGTTGATGCGCCGGGCAGCGGCCGGGCTGCATGCGCCGGTACTGCTGGTGGCCGAGCAGCAGACGGCCGGGCGTGGCCGGCTGGGCCGCCAGTGGATGAGCGACGGCGCCGCCGCCCTGACCTTTTCGCTCGGGCTGGCACTGGCCCCGCGTGACTGGTCCGGCCTGTCGCTGGCGGTGGGCGTGAGTGTTGCGGGCAGCCTGCATCCGGAGCTGCGCATCAAGTGGCCCAACGACATCTGGCTGCACGAGCGCAAGCTGGCCGGCATCCTGATCGAAACCGCCGGTGCGCCGGACCATCGGTATGCCGTGATCGGGGTCGGCATCAACATCGGCCCGCGCGCCGGCGCCGGGTTGGCGACGCCTGCGGCCTGGCTGCGGGAGTTGTTGCCGCAGGCGGACGCACCGGCCGTGCTGCAGCTGCTGGTACCGGCGCTGGTGCAGGCGGTCACGCTGTTCGAGGCACAGGGCTTCGGCCCCTTTCGCGCCGCATTCGCGGCGCGGGACCTGCTGCACGGCCGTCCCGTGTCGCTCGGCGACGGCGTCGCCGGCACCGCCGCCGGGGTGGATGCGGTGGGTGCGCTGCGTGTGTCGACACCCACTGGCGTGAAGGTCGTGACCAGCGCCGAGGTCAGTGTGCGCACCACCGGCCAGGTCGCGCCATCCGCGGACCCGACCGACCGGCGCTAGGTGATGGTGCGCGCCCTGGTGCTGCTGTTGCTGCTGCTCAATGCCGCCTATTTCGCGTGGTCGCACAACCTGCTGCGGCCATACGGCTTCGCGCCGATGCAGCAAACCGAGGCGTTCCGGCTGGCGCAGCAGATCCGGCCCGAGTCGGTGCGCATCCTGTCGGTCGAGGAAGCTCGCCGGGCCGAGGCGACAGCGCAAAACACGAACAGACCGGTGGATTGCCTTCAGGCCGGGCCGTTCGACGACGCCCAGAGCGAAGTGCTGCGCCAGGCCGCGGAATCGGTGTTGCCGCCCGGCACCTGGTTGTTCGACGCGACCATCGAGCCGGCACGCTGGATCGTCTACATGGGCAAATACCCGGATCCGCAGACACTGGCCAAGAAGCGCTCGGAGCTGGCGTCCCTGAACCTGCGCTTCGAGCCGCTCACGAACCGGTCGCTGGACTACGGGCTGTCGCTGGGCGGCTTCGACACCGAGGCGCGTGCCCGGATAGAGCTGGCCAACCTGGCGCAGCGCGGCGTGCGCACGGCGACGGTGGTGCAGGAGCGTCCCGAGTTGCGCGGCACCGTGTTCCGGGTCCCGTCCGTCAACGAGGCGGTGAAGGCCCGGCTGGACGAACTCAAGGCCGCCCTGGCCGGCAACACGCTGCGCGCCTGCAAGTAGGCCTTGACCGGAGCGCGCGCCATGTGTGACGCTCGCGCCCTGCCTCCTGCACTTGCTGCCGCGGCACACGCCGCATGGCGCGCGGCCGTGGGGCTCAGTACTGGACCCGGGCGTAGTAGGTCTTTTGCGCCGCCTCGCGCGCCTGCCCCAACGTGTGCACGCCTTTGTCTGCCAGCAGCGGGATCAGCTTGAGGAACACCTCGGCGGTGACGATGGCGTCGCCCATCGCGGTGTGGCGCCCGATCACCGTGATGCCGAGACGCTCCGCGATCGCCTCCAGGCTGTGGGATTCCTGGTTCGGGTGGACCAGCGCCGACAGCAGCAGCGTGTCGAGTACGGGCTGCTCGAACCGGACCCCGCTGGTGGCTTCCTTGAGCTGCAGGAAACGCATGTCGAACGCGGCGTTGTGGGCCACCAGCACCGTGTCCTGGGCGAAGGCGTGGAAGGCCGGCAGGACCTGGTCGATGCTCGGTTGTCCGGCCACCATGTCGTGCGAGATGCCGTGGATCGGGATCGAGGCGGCGGGAATGGCGCGTTGCGGGTCGACCAGCTGCTCGAATCCCTCCTGGCGCAACAACCTGCCGTTGACAATGCGGGTGGCGCCGATCTGGATGATTTCATCGCCGCCCGAGGGGTCGAGCCCGGTGGTTTCGGTGTCGAAAACGGTGTACGACAACTCGCCGAGCGGGCGATTCTGCAGGTCGCGCGCCTGTTCCGAGGTCTTGAACAGGTCGAAGTCGTAATACTCGGGCCGGCTGCCGTCGCGCTGCGGTGCGCCGGACTCCAGCTGCTCCTGCGCGCTGGCCAGCGGCAGCAGGAAACGGAAGAATGCCTCGTGGCGTACCCGTTCGCGCTCGAACCAGAACGCACCGCCATGGCGCTCCACCACGTCGCGCACGGTCAGTGGTGTTGTCTCCGCGCCGACCCGGATCGGGTCGAGCTCCCAGCCCATGACGGTTTCGGTGCTCATGACCTGGCCGCTCCAGACCAGGTCCAGGTGCGCGCGCTCGCCGGCGGCGCTCAATCGCAGCTCGGCGCTGCGTACCTCGAATTCTTCGGCCAGGCGCGCGGCCAGGTAGGCCAGGGCCTGCATCAGCGAGAAGCTGTCGACGCGCAGCCACAGCGAGCCGTCCACCGCGTCGGCGCCGATGCGCAGGCTGCCGACGGCGTCGATGCGCCGCGTGATGGCCGACACCAGGTCCGAACCCAGCATGTCTTCCATTGGCCAGCGCGTTTTCAGGCCATGCGACGCCGCCTGCGCGAGGTCCTGCACGCGCCGAGCCATCGCTGCGGTCTCTTCGCGGATCACGCCCAGAAAACGCTCGCGCATGGGGGCGTCCAGATCCGGGTATTCCAGCATTTCCACGGCTGCCTGCAGGTTGGCCAGCGAGCCGCGGCTTCCCTCGGTCATGCCGTGCAGCAACTGGTCGCGCAGTGATTCCTGCTCGAAATCGCGCGTGATGTTGTCCAGCATCAGCACGAAACCGCCGACTACCGGCTCGCCCGCGGCGCCGCCGTCTGTGGCGATCGGGGTGTCGAGCACCGCCGCCATCTGGACCCGCAGCAACTGGCCCATGCGCGTGGTGGTGACGAACTGCGCCGACGGACTTCCGGAGCCGCGCCGCAGCCGCTGCTGGATGTTTTCGAGCGCATGGACCACCAGCTTGCGGTCGAACAGCGCGTAGATCGAACGCCCCAGGCCGATGGCGCCGGCGCCGTCGGCAAGCGCCGGCAGGTCCGACAAGGCGCGAAACTGCACGCGGGCGCGGTTGTTGTACAGCAGGATGCGCCCATCCAGGTTGCACACCACAACGCTCTGCGTCAATTCGGCCATCAGCGCGGCCAGCCGGCGGCGCTCCTGTTCCACCCTGAAGCTGGCGTCGCGCACCTTGGCGTCGATGTCGTCCTGAAGCTGCGTGCGCTGTGACGCGAGCGCATGGATCGCGAGCTGCAGCGCACGCGACCCGGCGCTGCCAGTGCCGGCCGGCGCGCGCGGGGCCTGTCCGCCCAGCAGGATGCGGGTTTCCTCCTCGAGCCGGGCCGTCGCGTCCACATGGTCGCGCAACAGCCGTTGCGCCGCCAGCGCCAGCAGGACGCCGGCGAAGATCCAGGCCATGACGGCCAGCGCCATGCGCGACTCCAGCACCGCCGCGAGTGCCACCCGCTCGTTTTCCGAGAAGGTGGCCCACAGCAGCGCGGCCGTGAACACGGCCCAGATGCCGAGCGCCAGGCCCGGCGCCAGCAACACCAGCCACCGGCGCCAATCCATCTTCACCGGGCCGACTCCAGCATGGCGCGGACCTTGGCCACCAGCTCCTTGGTCGAGAACGGTTTGGTGACGTAGGCATTGGCACCCAGGGCGGTGCCCTTGGCGACGTCGGTGTCGCGCCCCTTGGCGGTCAGCATGAGGATCAGGACCTCGCTCAGTTCGGCATTGGCGCGCACCTCCTGGCACACCTCGAGCCCGGTCTTCCTGGGCATCATCACGTCGAGCAGGACCAGGTCCGGGCGGTCGCGCACGATCGCATCGATGGCTTCCTGGCCGTCGCGCGCGACGCTCACGTCGAAACCCTCGCGTTTCATCAGGTACTCCAGTGAAATCAGGATGTTGGGCTCGTCATCGGCAATCAGGATCTTGTGTGCCATGTTGTGCTCCTGCTAGGGGTTGCCGCCCGGCGCGCCGGACGACCGTGTCTGCATCGTATTCCAGGGCAACTGGAATACGAAACACGCGCCGTGGACGGGCGCGGCTTCGATCCACATCCGGCCGCCGAAATGCTCCACGATCTGGCGGCTGATCGGCAGTCCCAGGCCGGTTCCCTGCGGGCGGTTGGCCGCGTCGCCGCCCTGGCGGAATTTCTCGAAGATCAGCGCCTGCTGGTCGGGCGCAACACCCGGCCCGTTGTCCTGCACCGAGACCCGCGGTCCGTCCGCGCTCGTGCTGAGAACAACGTCCACTTGCCCGTCCTGTTCGGGCAGGAACTTGGCGGCGTTGGACAACAGGTTGAGCATCACCTGCATCAGGCGGTCCGCGTCGGCCCGGACCACCGCCGGTCGTGGCGGCACCGCCAGCCGGACCACTGCGCCACGTTCGCGAAACATCTCGGCCGTGGTCTGCACCGCCTGGCCGAGCAACGCGCCCAGGTCGATATCGGTGTTGTGCCACTGCGCGTGTCCGGACTCGATCTTGGCCATGTCCAGCACCTGGTTCACGAGCCGCGACAGGCGCTCGGTTTCGGCCACGATGATGCCGAGGAACTGCTGGCGCTGCGCCGTGGGCATGTCCGCGTCGTCGGCCATCAACTCGGCGAAGGCGCGGATCGACGTCAGCGGCGTGCGCAATTCGTGCGTCACGGACGACATGAAGTCGTCCTTGAGGCGGTCCAGGCT
>JANMYG010000528.1:0-1542 GCA_031381865.1 Betaproteobacteria bacterium
AGGCAGCGGCGCTCGAGGGCCGCTGGGGCATGCCGGCGGTCGAGCGCCTGGACTGAAACGACAGGAGCAAGGCAGCGCGGGTTGTTCCGCCGCGCGCGACAAGCACAATGGCAAGCCCGATGCAGCGAAATAATTGCACCGCCGCCCGCCCCCAACCCAACGGGAAAACCCCATGCAAGCACTCAGCCCCACCGATTCCGTCTTCCTGTGGATGGAAACACGCAGCCAGCCGATGCATGTGGCCGGCCTCAACATCTACACGCCGCCCAAGGGCGCCGGGCCGCATTACGTCAGCAGCCTGATCGCCGACTGGGGCAGCCACCTGGTGGCGCTGGCGCCGTTCAACCAGCGGCCGGTATTGCGCATGGGGCTGTGGTACTGGGAGGAAGACCGGGAGTTCGAGCTCGACTACCACCTGCGCCACCTGGCCCTGCCGCACCCGGGGCGGATCCGCGAACTGCTGTCGATGGTCTCGCGCCTGCACGGCAACCTGATGGACCGCAACCGCCCGCTGTGGGAAGCCTATGTCATCGAAGGCCTGCCCGACGGCCGGTTCGCCACCTATACCAAGATCCACCACGCGCTGGTCGATGGCGTGACCGGCGCCCGCATGATGGCCGACGGCTTGTCGCGCACGGCGACCGAACACAAGGCCCCCCTGTGGGCGCAGAACCTGGCCCGCCACCCGACGGCCAGGGCGCGCGCGCCGGCACCGGGCCTGCTGCAGCAACTCGCCGATGCGGCGCGCGCCGGGCGCGAGATACTGCCCGGCATCGGCAGCGGGTTGCGCGACATCCTGCGCACCGGCCAGGGCGAAGACGCCGCCGCGCTGCCGTTCCAGGCGCCACCGACACCCTTCAACGTCGAGATATCGGGCTCGCGCCGCTTCGCGGCCCAGTCCTATTCGCTGGCCCGCTTCAAGCGCATCGGCGCGGCCGCTGGCGCCACTGTCAACGACGTCACGCTGGCCGTCTGCGCCGGCGCGCTGCGCAGGTACCTGCAAGCCCACCAGGCGCTGCCCGGCAAGCCGCTGATCGCGATGGTGCCGGTGTCGCTGCACGGCCAGACCGATGCCGGCGGAAACCAGGTCTCGGTGCTGCTGGCCAACCTGGCCACCGATGTGGGCGATCCGGTGCAACGCCTGCAGCAGATCGTGCGCTCCACCACCCAGGCCAAGGAGCGCCTGTCGACCATGCCGCGGCTGCAGAAGCTGGCGCACGGCATCACCTCGATCTCGCCCATGGGGCCGGCCATGGTCACCGGCAGCGCGAAAACCCACCCGGTCTTCAACCTCGTGATTTCCAACGTGCCCGGCCCGCGCGAAACCCTGTACCTCAATGGCGCGCGGCTCGACGAGGTGTACCCGGTGTCGATCCCGACCCACTACCTGGCGCTCAACATCACCATCAGCGGTTACGGCGACCACCTGGGTTTTGGCTACATCGCCTGCCGGCGCTGCAGCGCATGCTCGACTACACCGACGCGTCGATCGACGAACTGGAGCGGGCGCTCGCGCCCGCTGCGGCCCGGCCCGCGCGCGCG
>JANMYG010000538.1:0-2481 GCA_031381865.1 Betaproteobacteria bacterium
CCGTGGCCACGCTCTGGTTCACCGGGTTGTCCTCGACCAGCAGCACCGTGCCGCGCAGCCCCGCGGCGCGGGCGCCGCCGGGCACTGGTAGGGCGGTCGGTTCGCCCACGCCACGTGACAACACTGCGGTGACCACACGCAGCAGGTCGGCCCGGCGCACCGGCTTGTTCAGGTAACGCAGGATGCCGACCCCTTCGCGTGCGTGCTGGTCGGCGCTGGCGTAGCTGGAACTCAGCATCATCAACCGCGCTGCCGCCAGCATCGGTTGTGCATGGATTGCGCGCGCCAGCTCGAGCCCGTCCATGCCGGGCATGTGCATGTCCAGGATCGCCAGTGCGAACGGCCGGCCGGCCTGCGCCTCCAGCTGCATCAGCGCCAGCGCCTGCGGCCCGCCCTCGACGCAGCGCACCGCCATGCGCCAGCCCTGCAGTTGTTGTTGCAGGATGTCGCGGTTGGTCTGGTTGTCGTCCACCACCAGCACCCGCACCGACGCCAGCGCGCCGATATCTGCCGGCATGCCGGCGGGCGCCTGGGCCACCGGCAGGCGCAGTTCGACCATGAACTGCGACCCCTGGCCCGGCGTGCTCTGCACGCCGATGTTGCCGCCCATCATGCCCAGCAGGCGCCGGCAGATCGCCAGCCCCAGCCCGGTGCCGCCGAACTCGCGCGTGGTGGAGCCGTCGGCCTGGGAAAAGTGTTCGAAGATCCTGGCCTGGGCCGCGGGCGCCAGGCCGATGCCGGTGTCCTCGACCGCAATCCACACCATGGCATCGCCCTTGGCGCGCTCCTGCAACGTGACCCGCACCACCACCTCGCCCTCGTGCGTGAACTTGACCGCGTTGCCCACCAGGTTGGCGATCACCTGGCGCAGCCGAAACGGGTCGCCATGCAGCGCCAGCGCCGCGTCGGGCGGAACGAACTGCGCCGCCAGCTCGAGCCCCTTGGCCTGCGCCGGCTGCGCGAACATCGCCAGCACGTCCTCGACCACCTCGACCAGGTTGAAGTCGACCGCCTCCAGCTGCAGGTGGCCCGATTCGATCTTGGAAAAATCCAGGATGTCGTTGATGACGCCCAGCAGGTGCTGCCCCGACGACTGCACCGCCTCGGCCCACAGCCGTTGCTGCGGCTGCAGCGGGCTGTCGATCAGCAATTCGTTCATGCCCAGCACGCCGTTCATCGGGGTGCGGATCTCGTGGCTCATGGTGGCCAGGAACTCGCTCTTGGCGGCACTGGCCGCCTCCGCCAACTCCTTGGCGTGCAGCAACTCCACCGTGCGCAGCGCGACCTGCTGCTCCAGCTCATCGCGATGGGCCGCCAGGCTGGCGTCGCGTTCGTCGATCTGCCCGAGCATCGCGTTGAAGCCCCGCGCCAGCGCGTCGATCTCGGCGATGTCGCACGGCGCGGCGCGCAAGCCGTAGTTGGCCTGGCCGGAGACCTTGCCCATCAGCGCGTTGAGGCCCTCCAGCGGCTGCAACACCGAGCGGTTCAGCCGGCGCACCAGCAGGCCGCTGGCGCCGAGGGCCAGCGCGGCGGCCAGCAGCGTCGCCAGGATCTGCCATGCCGTCTGCCAGTACAGGCCGCTCGTCGCCACACCCAGCACCAGCCGCCCCGGCGCGCCGGGCGCGGATGCCACCGGCTCGCCGAGCACGATGCGATCGGTACGCAACACCAGCGCGACCGGCGCACCGCGCTCGACCGCCGGCCCGGCGGAACCCTCGCGCCGGTAGCTGGCAAACGGCTCGCCGTCACCCGAGTACAGCGCAGCGAACAGGATCACCGGCGAATTGCGCAGCGACTGCAGCAGCTCCTGGGCCGACTTCGCGTCCTTGAACACCAGCGACGCGGACACGTTCTCGGCCAGCACCCGGGCCTGCACCCGGCTGGTATCGACCAGGCCGTAGAGGCCCAGCACGAAGCTGGTGATGACGATCACCACCGTGACGATGCCGATGGTCGCCACCAGCGCCAGCTGGTTGATGCGCCGCAGCCGGTTGCCGAGCCGGATCACTGCAGCACCTCGGTGGCCAGGCGCAGCAGCTTGGAGCTCAGCGTCAGCCGGGCCGCGCGCGCGGCCTGCAGGTTGGCCTCGAACGTGACCTTGTTCTGCGCCACCGCCAGGTTGAGCATCGCTCCCTGGCGCGCCGCACCCGGGCTGTCGGCGACGGTCAGCACCGGGCGCTCGCGCAGCTCGTCGAGAACCCGCGCCAGGCTGCGCATGCCCTGGGCTGAAACAAAAACCAGTTGGCAGCCCTTGAGCGAGTCCACCGACGCCTTGCGCTGCAGCGCGATGCTGCGTTTGCCAACCACCTTACCCTGCAATTCATCGAGTTCCTCGCCAAACGGGTCCTGTCCGTGGATGCACAGGTTGAGCGTCGGGCCGACTTCGGGCGGCCACTCGGTGAACAGCGCAAAGTTGTAGACGAACGCCGCCTTGAGCCGGTATTCGGAGAACTCCTGCGCCCGTGCCGTCGGCGCCAGCAG
>JANMYG010000555.1:0-7108 GCA_031381865.1 Betaproteobacteria bacterium
CAGTGGTATCGCGGTACAACCGGTTGAGGTCGCGCAGCAGGCGCTGCATGCCGGCGTGCATCGGGTCGTCGAGCAGGTGCCAGTCCAGGCTCTGGTCGTGGTTCCATTCGCGCTGCTGCGCAAATTCGCAACCCATGAACAGCAGCTTCTTGCCCGGGTGGCCGAACATGAAGCCGTAGTAGGCGCGCAGGTTGGCGAACTGCTGCCAGCGGTCGCCCGGCATCTTGGCGAGCATCGAACCCTTGCCGTGCACCACCTCGTCGTGCGACAGCGGCAACACGAAATTCTCGTTGAACGCATACACCAGGCCGAACGTCATCTCGCCCTGGTGGTGCTTGCGGTGCACCGGGTCGCGCGCCATGTACTGCAGCGTGTCGTGCATCCAGCCCATGTTCCATTTGTAGTGGAACCCCAGCCCGCCGGCATAGGTGGGGCGCGACACGGCCGGGAACGCCGTGGATTCCTCGGCCAGCGTGATGGCTTCGGCGCGCTGCTCGCCGACCACCTGGTTCATGCGCTTGAGGAACGCGATCGCCTCCAGGTTCTCGCGGCCGCCGTGTTCGTTCGGAATCCACTCGCCTGCCTTGCGGCTGTAGTCGCGGTACAGCATCGACGCCACCGCATCGACGCGCAGTCCGTCGACGCCGAAACGCTCCAGCCAGTACAGGGCATTGCCGACCAGGAAGTTGCTGACCTCGGTGCGCCCCAGGTTGTAGATCAGCGTGTTCCAGTCGTTGTGGAAGCCCTCGCGCGGGTCCGCGTATTCGTACAGGTGGGTGCCGTCGAAATTGCCCAGGCCATGCGCGTCGGTCGGGAAATGGGCCGGCACCCAGTCGATCAGCACGCCGAGCCCCTGGGCATGGCAGCATTGCACGAAGCGGCGAAAGCCCTGCGGGCTGCCGAAGCGCGCGGTCGGCGCGTACATGCCGGTCGGCTGGTAACCCCACGAACCGTCGAACGGGTGTTCGCTGATCGGCAGCAGTTCCAGATGGGTGAAACCCATGTCCACCGCATACGGCACCAGCGTGTCGGCCAGTTCGTCCCAATCGAGCCAGCGGTTGTGTTCCTCCGGCTTGCGCCGCCACGAGCCCAGGTGGACCTCGTAGATGCTGACCGGTGCATCGAGCGCGTTGGCGCTGCGTCGCTGCACGGAGGGCGCGGTGACGGCCGGCAGCGGCGCCACCACACTGGCGGTGGCCGGGCGCAATTCGGCGCACAAGGCGTAGGGGTCGGCCCGATGCGGCAGCACCGCGCCGGCGCTGGTGCGGATCTCGTATTTGTAGCGGACGCCTTCGGGCACGCCGGGCAGGAAGATCTCCCACACGCCGCATTCGCGGCGCAGGCGCATCGGGTGGCGGCGACCGTCCCAGTGGTTGAAGTCGCCGACCACGCTCACGCGCGAGGCATTCGGCGCCCAGACCGCGAAACTGGCGCCGGCCACGCCGTCCATGCTCGCCGGGCGCGCGCCCAGCACCTCGAACGGCCGCAGGTGTGTTCCCTCGCCCAGCAGCCAGACGTCCATGTCGCCGAGCACCGGCCCGAAGCGGTACGGATCCTCGAGCACGACCTCGCTGCCGTCGGCCCAGCGCACATGCAGCTGGTAGGGTGTCTGCAGGCGCGCCGTGAGCACCCGCTCGAAGAAGCCGTCGTCGTGCCGCCTGGCCAGCGTGGCGAGCACGCGTTGTGTCGACGCGGCGACCACTAGCACCTGCGCGGCGCCCGGAATGAAGGCGCGCACCGAAACCCGGCCGCTGGATTGCGCATGGGGTCCGAGCACGGAAAACGGGTCGCCGTGCGCGGCCTGACGGATCAGTTCGATATCGTGTGGTTGCAGCATGGTCTGGCAGTGTTTGGCCGGCGCGTCAGGCCAGCTGCGGCGCCACGCGCCAGATGTCGGCGGCGTATTCCCGGATCGTGCGATCGGCCGAGAACGGGCCCATGCCAGCGACGTTGGCGATCGCCATCGCGCACCAGTCGGCGGGACGCCGGTACAGCGCGTCCACGCGGGCCTGCGCGGCCACGTAGGACTCGTAGTCGGCCAGCAGCAGGTAGTGGTCGCCGCCCCACAACAACGAGTCCACCAGCGCCGCGTACCGGCCCGGCTCGTCTGGCGCGAACAGGTCGCCTGCGATCGCATCGAGCGCGCCGCGCAGGGCCGGGATGCTGTCGTAGTAACGCATCGGGTGGTAGCCGGCGTGGCGCAGGTGGCGCACCTGGTCGGTGCTGAGGCCGAAATTGAAGATGTTGTCGCCGCCCACGTTCTGGCGGATTTCGATGTTGGCGCCGTCGTCGGTGCCAATGGTCAGCGCGCCGTTGAGCGCCAGCTTCATGTTGCCGGTGCCAGAGGCCTCGGTGCCGGCGGTGGAGATCTGCTCCGACAGGTCGGCGCCCGGCATGATCACTTCGGCCACCGACACGCCGTAATTGGGAATGAACACCAGCTTGAGGCGGGTGTTGGTGCGCGCATCGTCGTTGACCACGGCCGCGACGTCGTGGATCAGCGCGATGATCGACTTCGCGGTGTGGTACGAAGACGCCGCCTTGCCGGAGAAGATCACCGTGCGCGGCACCCAGTCGGCCTGCGGGTCGGCCAGGATGGCCTGGTAACGCGTCACCACATGCAGCAGGTTGAGCAACTGGCGCTTGTATTCGTGGATGCGCTTGACCTGCACGTCGAACAGGCTGTGTGGGTCCACCACGACGCCGGTGGACTGGTGGATGAACGCCGCCAGGCGCACCTTGTTGGCATGTTTGACGGCCCGAAAGCGCTGGCCGAACACCGCATCGTGGCGCACCGCCTGCAGCCGCGCCAGCTGGTCGAGGTCGAGCCGCCAGCCGGAGCCCAGCGTGTCGTCGAGCAGGCCGGCCAGGCCCGGATTGGCCTGCGCCAGCCAGCGCCTGGGCGTGATGCCGTTGGTCATGTTGGTGAAACGCTCGGGCCACAGTGCCGCGAAGTCGGCGAATATCGTCTGCACCAGCAGTTGCGAGTGCAGGGCCGAGACGCCGTTGACCTTGTGGCTGCCGACGATCGACAGGTGGGCCATGCGCACCCGGCGCTCACCGTGTTCGTCGATCAGCGACAGGCGGGACAGAAACCCGCCGTCGCCGGGCCGATGGCGCGCCGCGAATTCCAGGAACTCCTTGTTGATGCGGAAGATGATCTCCAGATGGCGCGGCAACACGTGTTGCATCAGGCCGACCGACCAGGTCTCCAGCGCCTCGGGCATCAGGGTGTGGTTGGTATAGGAAAAACAGTGGCCGCAGATGGCCCAGGCCGAGGCCCAGGCGATGCCGTGTTGGTCGCACAACACGCGCATCAGCTCGGCCACGCCGATGGCCGGGTGGGTATCGTTGAGGTGGATCGCCACCTTGTCCGCCAGGTTGTGCAGATCGGGGTGTTCTTCGAGATGCCGGTGGACCAGGTCCTGGATCGATGCCGCGACGAAGAAGTACTCCTGTTTGAGGCGCAACTCGCGTCCCGCCGGTGTGCTGTCGTTGGGGTACAGCACCCAGGAAATGTTCTCGTATTCGTTCTTGGCGCTGGCCGCGCGCGCGTAGTCGCCGGTGTTGAAGGCGCCCAGGTCGATGTGCGCGGGAGCCTGCGCCTTCCATAACCGCAGCGTGCTGACGCTGCGGGTGCCGTGCCCCGGCACCACCATGTCGTAGGCCTTGGCCACGACCTCGGCCGCATGGCGCCACAGGGCGGTGCCGTCCACATGCTCGACCCAGCCACCGAAATGCACCGGATAACCGACGTTGGCGCGCGGAAACTCCCATGGCGTGCCGTCCTGCAGCCAGGGATCGGGGTACTCCATCTGGCGGCCGTTCTGGATCTCCTGCGCGAACATGCCGTATTCATAACGGATGCCGTAACCGAACGAGGGCAGTCCGACGGTCGCCATCGAATCCAGGAAACAGGCCGCCAGCCGTCCCAGGCCGCCGTTGCCCAGCGCCGCATCGGGCTCGCAGGCGCTGATGTCTTCCATCGATTGCGCGAAATCCTGCAGACCGCGCTCGGCCGCGCCGCCGAGATCAAGCGCCGCCAGTGCGTTGGACAGCGTGCGGCCGACCAGGAATTCCATCGACAGGTAATAGACCCGGCGCGCCTTGGCCTTGCGCTGGCTGGCCTGGCTCTCGACCCAGCGCCGGGACAGTTGCTGGCGCGCGACCTGCGCCACGGCCTGCATCAGCTCGGTCGGTGTCGCCTGGCTGGCATCGACCGCGACCGATTGCAGCAACTCGTCGGCGATGGCCTGCGCCAGGCTGGCTTGCGGTTCGGATTCGGCGCGCCCGGGCGGCTCGTGCCTGGGCAGTGGGGACTGCCCCGAACGCCGGTCCGGTGGCTCGGCGTCGTCGCGGGGACGGACCGCAACGACAGGGGTCAGGTGAACAGTAGCGGGGTTGGCACGGCTCTGGGTCACGACGGGATCCTTTGGGCTTCAAGACGTTGGGCAGTGCAGCCGGTCCGACGCACGCCGGCCGATTTTCGCATGGGGTAACCGATTCGTAACCGTTGCCGCACGATGGCATTAAGATCGCAGGAAAACGCGCGATGCCGCCGCACAGGAGACGAAATGGAATCCAAGGATTTGGCACAAGGACTGGATCTTCCCAAACGCGCCATCGCCCTGGTGCTGGCGGGAGGCCGCGGCAGCCGGTTGATGAACCTGACCGACCGCCGCGCCAAACCCGCGGTCTATTTCGGCGGCAAGTTCCGCATCGTCGACTTCGCCCTCTCCAACTGCCTGAATTCGGGCGTACGGCGCATTGGTGTCATCACGCAATACAAGTCGCACAGCCTGCTGCGCCACCTGCAGCGCGGCTGGGCCTTTCTCAAGAGCGAGATGAACGAGTTCGTCGACCTGTTGCCGGCCCAGCAGCGCAACGACGACGAGAGCTGGTACCGCGGCACCGCCGACGCGGTGTACCAGAACCACGACATCCTGGAGAGTTATGGCGCCGACTACATCGTGGTGCTGGCGGGCGACCATATCTACAAGATGAACTACGCGCTGATGCTGGCCGACCATGTGGCCAAGGGCCGCGCCTGCACGGTGGCCTGTATCGCGGTGCCACGCGCCGAAGCCAGCGCCTTCGGGGTGATGGCGGTCGACGCCAACAGCATGATCACCGAATTCCTCGAAAAACCGGCCGACCCGCCGGCGATGCCGGGGCAGCCGGACATGTCGCTGGCCAGCATGGGCATCTACATCTTCGATGCGGCCTACCTGTACAAGGAACTCGCGCGCGATATTGCCGACCCGGAGTCCAGCCATGACTTCGGCAAGGACATCATTCCGCACGCGGTGCGTAATGGCTGCGCGGCCGCCCATCCGTTTTCGCTGAGCTGCGTGCCCAACGGTGAGGCCGCGGAACCCTACTGGCGTGATGTCGGCACGGTGGACGCCTACTGGGACGCCAACATCGACCTCACGGCCACCGATCCGAAACTCAATCTCTACGACCAGCGCTGGCCGATCTGGACCTACCAGGCACAGTTGCCGCCAGCCAAGTTCGTACACAACCAGGACGACCGCCGCGGCATGGCGATCGAGTCGATGGTCTCGGGCGGTTGTATCGTGTCCGGGCGGGTGTTTCGTTCGGTCCTTTTCTCCAGTGTGCGCGTGCACTCGCATGCGGTCGTCAACTGGTCGGTGTTGTTGCCCGAGGTGCAGGTGGGCCGGGGCGTGCGGCTGACGCGCACTGTGGTCGACCGCGGTTGCAGCATTCCGGACGGCCTCGTGATCGGTGAAGACCCGGCCGTCGATGGCGCGCGGTTCCATCGCAGCGCCAACGGCATCTGTCTGGTTACTGCGGAAATGCTGGCCAAGATCCAGGCATGAAGGTCCTGCACGCGGGCGCGGAGGTATTTCCGCTCGTCAAGACCGGTGGCCTGGCCGACGTGCTCGGGGCTTTGCCGCAGGCGCTGGGCGGCGCAGGCGCCGATGTGCGGCTGGTGTTGCCGGGTCTGCCGGACATCCTCGCCGGCGTGCACAAGTCACGGGTGGTATGCGAAATCGGTGCGGTTTTTGGCGCCGCCCGAGTGACCTTGCGCCTGGGCGAAGTGGCCGCCAGCGGTGTGCCGGCCTACGTGGTCGACGCCCCCTACCTGTACCGGCGACCAGGCAACCCCTACCTCGCGGCCGACGGCATCGAATGGGCCGACAACGCCCAGCGTTTCGGGTTGCTGGGCTGGGTCGCCGCGCATCTGGCGGGCGGTGAACTCGATCCGGATTGGAAGCCCGAGGTGCTGCACACCCACGACTGGCATGCGGCCATGGCCTGCGCCTATGTCGCGGTGCACCCGGGCAGCACCGCACGGACCGTGTTCACGGTCCACAACCTGGCTTTCCAGGGCCTGTTCGACGCCGCCGATTACCACCTGCTGGGCTTGCCGGCCCGGCTCATGGCGTCGGACGGGCTGGAGTTCCACGGCAAGTTCTCGTTCATGAAAGCCGGCCTGGCATTTGCGCACCGGGTGACCACGGTCAGCCCGAGTTACGCCGCCGAGATGGCGACCGCGGAGTTTGGTTGCGGCATGGACGGCGTGGTGCGCGCGCGCGCCCGCGACGTGTCGGGCATCCGCAACGGTGTGGATGGCAGTGTCTGGAGTCCGGCCACCGACGCGTCGATCGCCGCCCCCTATTCGAGCGAGTCCCTGGCCGGCAAGCAGCGCTGCAAGGCGGCGCTGCAGCAGTCGCTGGGCCTGCTTGCGGACCCGAAGGCGCCGCTGTTCGCGGTGGTCAGCCGCCTGACCTCGCAAAAAGGTCTCGACCTGGTGCTGGCGGCGGTGCCGGACCTGATCGCCCGCGGCGCACAACTGGCGATACAAGGCAGCGGCGACGCGGCCCTCGAGGCGGCGTTCACCGCCGCCGCGGCCCGTTACAGCGGCCAGGTGGCGGTCCGGTTGGGTTACGACGAGGCCTTCGCGCACCAGATGATCGCCGGCGCGGATGCGATGCTGGTGCCGTCGCGGTTCGAGCCCTGCGGCCTGACCCAGCTCTACGCCCTGCGTTATGGCACGGTGCCGGTGGTGCGCCGTGTCGGCGGGCTGGCCGATACGGTGGTGGACGCGGACCCGCAGTCCGTGGCGGCCGAAGTGGCCACC
>JANMYG010000559.1:0-2097 GCA_031381865.1 Betaproteobacteria bacterium
GGCAGGCGCAGGTCCTCTTTGCCGCTCACCGGCAACTTGACCGAAACCGACAGTGCTGCGCCGTCGGCGCTCAGGTAGGCGAAGGTCTTGTTGTTCACCGCCACGTCGTCATGCCCAGGCCACGGGCTCTTGGGCTGCGTGCCCGGCAGGGACAGGCCGAACGCCTTCAGTTGTTTCAAAGTGGTGGCAGGAGTGGCGGGCATAGCGGACCTCGGCTCGGATGCAGTACTGTTCAGCTTGTCATGCCGGACATGATCCAGCATCCATGGTTTGCGGGTGCCCAAACCCCGGACCCGATCCGGGGCCGCACCGACATGCGTACAGCGAACATCATTGGGCCTCCATGGATTTTGGGCCTACCGTACCCGCCGGGTCCGGCCAGCGTCACGCTCAACTCCGAGAATATCCCGCGACCTGCGCGGCAAGCACCGCCTGGGTAGCCGCATCGGCGGCGAACATGTGCTCCACACGCAATGACGCCAGCGTGATGTCTTGTGGTGTGCCGAAGGTGGTGAACATGCTGAAGAAAGCCAGCTCGCCGTACTGCGTGGCAAAACGTGTCGTCAGCACCGGGGCGGTCGGGCGCCGCCAGACGGTGCGCGAACCCGGCTCGCCCAGGCGCGTGCGCAGCAACGCGGCAAATGCGTCCACCTTCGGAGTGAGCCCAGGCATCACCGAGGCATCGTCGCGCAGGTGCGCCAGCAGCGCCGGGCCGACCTCGTCCAGATTCACCATGCGGCTGGTGAAACCCTCGGGGTGGGCCAGCAGGTCGAGCATGTTGATCGGCATGTCCTGCGGCAGGTCGGCGGCCCACGGCATCAACGTGGCTGCGAGCCATTTGCCGCCCTGGTTGGAATGCAGCAGATTCCACTGCGCGTCGAGCACCAGCGCAGGCATCGGGTCGTGCGCGCGCAGCAGTTGCACCAGCGCGTCGTTGGCCTGCGCCAGCGACGGGCCGCCCAGCGGGTCGGCGCTGTAGGCGGGCGCATAACCCGCCTGTAGCATGGCTGCGTTGCGCACCACCAGCGGTGCGTCCAGTTCTTGCAGCCACGACATCAGCAGGGCACGGCTGGGCATGGCACGCCCGCTTTCCACAAAACTCACATGCCGCTACGACACCCCCATGCGCAGCGACAGTTCGAGCTGGCTCAGGCGGCGCGCCTTGCGCGCCTGGCGCAGGGTGGTGGGCAGGACATGGGCGGGTGGGTTCACGGACAAATTGAACCACAGCCGCGCGTCGACGCAATGACCTCGGAGGTAATTGCGCACCTGCATTTGGCGCCAGATACTGCAAGCACGATTTTCTGAAAGGCCCCACCATGCGACGCAGTCTCCTGACCATCACGCTGATCCTGTTCGGAGCGCTCAGCGCGGCCGCACTTTGGCAACACGGCTACTGGGGCATCCTCGCGCCGCACTTCCAGAGTCTGGGTGGCGGCCAGGTGCTGGCCGATCTGGTCATTGCGCTCACCCTGGTGATGGTCTGGATGTGGCACGACGCGAAGGCCACGGGCCGCAAAACATGGCCCTGGATCGTCGCCACGCTGGTGTTGGGCTCGATCGGGCCATTGCTCTACCTGCTGACGCGCAAGGCAACCGAAAAGGCAGGCTGAGCCGCCACCCACCGGCGTAGCGCGCAGACGCTGCTGCATGTACGCAGCGAGCGCCTGATACCAAATGATGCGCGATCGTCAGCATCCGTTCGGGCTCAGCTTGGCCTGTCCTGAGCCAGTCGAAGGGTTGATGCCGTTCGGCCCTTCGACCAGCCCAGGGCGCACGCTTCACATCTTCGATCGCCAAGACGCAGGACGGGTTACGCAGCCGCGCGGTTGCAAAGCGCTGGCGCCATCATGGCTTCGGTTGCACCGCCTTGCCCAGCACCACATGCAGGGCATGCGGCGTTGCCACCTGCTCGGTGACGGCGAAATCCAGGCCCGGCAGATCGATACCGGCGAACAATGCTTCGCCGGCGCCGAGCAGGACCGGCGCAACGGCCAGGTGCATCTCGTCCACCAGACCCGCACGCAGATATTCGCGGATGGTCGCCACGCCGCCACCGAGCCGCACGTCACGGCCCCCGGCCGCGGCGCGCGCGCG
>JANMYG010000560.1:0-8358 GCA_031381865.1 Betaproteobacteria bacterium
CCCGCGCGGCCAGACCAGCGACCACACGCTGGCCCGCTGTGTCGAACAAGGCCGGGTGCAGTTCCTCACCAAGGTGTTCGGCCCGGAGCGGGTGGCCGCGCAGGTCGGCTTCATGGTGGCGCATGTGGCGCTGCGCTGGCACTGGCGCCGGCCCATCCCCGCCGGCTGGCAGCTGGGCACCGGCGTGCAGCGCGTGGGCGAGCGGTCGATGGGCGTGCGCAGCGCGCTGTTCGACGGTGCCGACTGCCTGGCCGAGTCCACCTCGGTGATGGTGGTGATCGACCATGCCAGCCGCCGCCCGGCGGCACTGCCCGGCGCGTCGCGCGCGGCGCTGGCGCCCTACTTGCTGCCGGGGGCCTGAGCCAGGCCCTGCGCGGCGGCCTTGGCCGCCGTCCAGCGCGCCAGCTTGGCGCGGGCGCCGTTGTGCGCCGGGTCCATCAGCCGGTCGTGGTCGGCACGCGGCGTGCACAGCTCGATCACATAGCCGTTCGGGTCGCGGAAGTAGATCGAGTCGATGAAGCCGTGGTCGGACACGCCACGGGTCTCGATGCCCAGCGCCCGGCCCTTGGCGAACATGGCGTCGAGCACCGGCCGGTCGACCCGCAGTGCGATGTGCAGGTCGAAGTCATGCTGGGGCTTGAAGTCGAAGGGCATGTCGGGCGCCTCGAAGAACGCCAGGAACGAGCCCTCGGCCAGCCGGTAGAAGGTGTGCAGCGTCTGGGTGTCGCGGCCGCTCTTGGTCTCCTTGATCTCCAGCGTGCCGGACAGCGGCAGCCCCAGGAAGTCTTCGTAGAAGCGGCGCGTCTGCTCCGAGTCGCGGCAGCGGTAGGCGTTGTGGTGCAGTTTGCGGATCATGGCCGGTCTCCAGTTGTCAGCCGCCCGGTCTCACACTGCCACCATCGGCTTGCCCTTGAGCGAGGCGGCGAAGCCGTCGACCACCTCGTTCACCGATTTCCAGCTCTTCAGCGCCTTCATGCGGTCGAGCCATTTCTTGACATTCGGATAAGCCGAATAGTCGGTCCCGGTCAGTTCGGCCAGCGCCACGTAAGACGAGGCGTGGTAGTCGGCGATCGTCAATGCGTTGCCGCACAGGTAGTTGTTGTTCGCACCGAGGATGTGGTCGTTGAGCACCGCCAGCCAGACCTTCGCGCGCTCGCGGGCGCGCTCCAGCGTGGCGGCCTGCGCCTCGTCGCTGCGGCGCTTGTGGGAGTCGAAGATCTGCGGATATACCAGCCCGTAACACAGGTCGCTGCACAGCTGCGTATTGGTCCAGTCCATGCGTTCGTTGACACGGGCGCGTTGCTGCGGGTCCTTCGGGTACGTCGGCGAGCCGACCTTGTCCGCCACGTACTTGAGGATGGCCGAGTTTTCGGTCAGGCGGAAGTCGCCGTCCTCGAGCGCAGGCACCATGCGGTTGGGGTTGACGCCGGAGTAGGGCGGCTGCAGGTGTTCACCCGTGAACAGGTCGACCACCTGCATTTCCAGCGGGATGCCAGCTTCGGCGGCGAACAGCATGATCGGGCGGCTGGTGGTCGAGATCGGGTGGTAGTAGAGTTTCATGGCGCATTCTCCTGTGGTGGGTGGGTAGGTCGCAGATTCCTGAACGCGAGGCGCTTCGTGTTGCGAGCGGGGCACAACGACCGCCAGCATAGCCGGCTGCCGCGGTGCTGTCGATGGCGGCGAAAAGCACCTGGCGCCGTGGCGTCAAAGCGAGGTGCGCAGCGACCAGATTTCCGGAAACAGTACCACGTCGAGCATCTGGCGCAGGTAACTCACGCCGCCAGTGCCGCCGGTTCCGCGCTTGAAGCCGATCACGCGCTCAACGGTCGTCACGTGGCGAAAACGCCAGAGCCGGAACGCGTCTTCCAGGTCGGTGAGTTCTTCGCCGAGCTGGTACAGGTCCCAGTGCTGCGTGGGATTGCGGTACGCCACCAGCCAGGCCTGCACCACCGCCTCGCTGGCGGCATAAGGCCGGGTCCAGTCGCGGCTGGTGTGCGAGTCCGGCACCGCGATGCCGCGACGCGCCAGCAGGCGCAGCGCTTCGTCGTACAGCGACGGCGCCTCGTAGGCGGCCTGGACCAGCGCCAGCAGGTCGGGGCGGTGCTGGTGCGGTTTGAGCATGGCCGCGTTCTTGTTGCCCAGGGCGAATTCGATGCAGCGGTATTGCGCGCTCTGAAAACCACTGGAATTGGCCAGGTACGGCCGGATGGCGCTGTATTCGGGCGGCGTCATGGTGGCCAGCACGTCCCAGGCGTGCACCAGCTGCTCCATGATCTTGCTCACGCGCGCCAGCATCTTGAACGCGCTGCCGAGTTCGTCTTGCGCGACGCAGCGGATCGCGGCGCGCAGCTCGTGCAGCATGAGTTTCATCCACAACTCGCTGGTCTGGTGCTGGATGATGAACAGCATCTCGTTGTGGTCGGGCGACAGCGGCACCTGCGCGTGCAGGATGTCGTCCAGGTGCAGGTAATCGCCATAACTCATGGAATGGCTGAAGTCCAGTTGCGCGCCTTCCTGCGCCACGATGTTCTCGGGCGTGCGCGCTGCGGCGGCTTCGCCCTGCGGGCTGTGGTGCCCGGCTCCTTCGGGTGGCGGCGCGGTGGTCATCCGGCATCCATGCTGCAGATTGCTGAATTCGCCCTTGGGAACGGCCCGGCGGCTCTCATTTGGGCAACCTCGCCCTGCCAGCCGCCGCGCGAGCTTGCCGTTGGTGGCCTGGGGCGGCGCCCATTCAGGTCACCGCCTGTTTCTGGTTGAACTCGGGGCGTTCCCACTCGCCTGTGTCCAGCACCAGGCGCAGTTGTTCGACCGCGTTCCAGACATCGGCATATCCGAGGTACAGCGGAGTGAAACCAAAACGCAGGATGTCGGCATGCGCGCCACCGTCACCGGCACGGAAGTCGCCGATCACGCCGCGCTGGATCAGCGCCTGCATGATTGCGTAGGCGCCGCTGGCGCGCGTCAGGCTGACCTGCGAGCCGCGTTGCGCATGCGCCCTGGGCGTGGCCAGGCCCAGGCCGTGGCCGGCGCAGCGCTGCTCGACCAGTGCGATGAACAGGTCGGTCAACTCCAGCGACTTGGCGCGCAGCGCGGCCATCGCGTCTTGCCCGGGCACGCAGTCGCGCGCGGCCAGCACGCTGTCGAGCCCGCAATCGAGCGCGGTCATGCTCAGGATCGGCTGCGTGCCGCACAGGTAACGCGTGATGCCCGGCGCCGGCAGGTAGTCGGGAGTGAACGCGAACGGCGCCGCGTGGCCCCACCAGCCGGCCAGTGGCTGCCAGAAGCGATCAGCATGGCGCTTGTTGACCCAGACGAAGGCCGGCGCGCCCGGGCCGCCGTTGAGGTATTTGTAGCCGCACCCGACCGCGAAGTCGGCGCCGGCGCCGTCCAGGTCGACCGGCACCGCGCCGGCGCTGTGGGCCAGGTCCCAGACCACCAACGCGCCCACCGCGTGCGCCGCGGCCGTGACGCCGGCCATGTCGAACATGGCCCCGGTGCGGTAGTTCACATGGGTCAGCATCAGCACTGCAACCTGGTCGCTCAGCGCCGCGGGCAGATCGAGCGCGTCGACCAGCACCAGGCGGCAACCGCGCTCCTTGCACAGGGCTTCGGCGATGTACAGGTCGGTCGGAACATTGCTGCGTTCGCTGAGCACCAGCTTGCGCCGCGGGTGGTCCTGCGCCGCGATGGTGAGCGCCGCGCCCAGCACCTTGTACAGGTTGATCGACGTGGTGTCGGTCGCCACCACCGACCCCTTCGTCGCCCCGACCAGCGTGGCGATCTTGTCGCCCAGGCGTTGCGGCATGTCGAACCAGCCGGCGCTGTTCCAGGAGCGGATCAGGCCGACGCCCCACTCCTGGGTCAGCGCATGGGCGACGCGCGCCGCCGCGGTGAGGGGCAGGGGACCGAGCGAGTTGCCGTCCAGGTAGACCACGCCGTCGGGCAGCGCGAACAGGTCGCGCAGGTGGCGCAGCGGGTCCAGGGCGTCACGCTGCTGGCAGTCGTGCAGGGAAATCGCGGTTGGGGTCATGGTGTGGGGTCGGTTCGCGGGTTGTCCTGCTTCAGGTCGGCGCCGTCGCCAACGGGGCCCATCATGCCAGCGCCCGCAGCACCGCGCGCACCGGGCTGGCGTCGGCGTGGGTCAGCTTGAGCGGCAACGCGATAAGCTCGTAGTCGCCCTCCGGAACATCGTCGAGCACCAGGTTCTCGAGCACGCGCAGGTTGCGGCGCCGCACCACCTGGTGGCTCGGCAGCGCCTTGCTTTGCGCGGGGTCGATGCTGGCGCTGTCGATGCCGACCAGCAGTACACCGAGGTCGGCCAGGCGCTCGATCGTCTCGGGTGCGAAAGCCGGCAGGTCGGCGTCGAAGCGGTCCTGCGGCATGTGCTGGTAGGTGCGCACCAGCACGCGCGCGGGCAGTCCGTCAACGGCGTGGGCGATGTCGGACCAGGTCACCAGCGGCGTGCGGCCGATGCAGTGGATCACGCGGCACGGGCCGAGGTAGGGCCCGAGGTCGAGCGCGCCGATCGCGGCGCCGGCGGGGTCGTAATGCAGCGGTGCGTCGGCATGGGCGCCGCAATGCGGCGACAGCGTGATGCAGCTGACGTTGACCGGGCAGTCGGGCGTGATCTGTGCCGACCAGCGCTGCTGGTAGGCGGTGTCGCCCGGAAAGACCGGGGACGACTCATGCACGGGCGGGGAAATATCCCAGATTTTCTTCATGGCGACACGAAGTTATCACCGCCAGCCATTCGCGGTGTCGGTTATCGGCAACAGCGCTCGAAAATAGTTTAGGCCTCAAGCAATCAGGCGCCCGCCGGCGCAGCGTGGCACACCGCCTCGATGTTGTTGCCGTCCGGGTCGATCACGAAGGCGCCGTAGTAGTGGGCGTGGTAATGCGGGCGCAACCCGGGCGCGCCGTTGTCGCGACCGCCGGCGGCGAGCGCGGCTGCGTGGAACGCGTCGACCGCCGCGCGGGTGCCGGCAACCCAGGCCAGGTGGCAGCCGGTCGTGACCGGATGTCCGCCATGGGGCGACGGTCCGTCGATGAACCAGGTGTCGATGCGTGAACCCTCCGGTTGGGTTGCGTCCGGCGTGCCGAACCCGACGATGTTGGCGCCGTCGAAGCTGCGTTCGAACAACAACCGGTAACCCAGCGGCGCCAGGGCGGCGGAGTAGAAAGCCCTGGTGCGCGCCATGTCGGCGACCCGGAACGTCATGTGGTCGATCATCGCCGCGCTCCTATTACGTAGCCAGTTTTCCCAGCAGCAGGTACTCCATCAGGGCCTTTTGCGCATGCATCCTGTTTTCGGCCTCGTCCCAGACCACCGATTGGGGGCCGTCGATCACCTCGGCGTCGACTTCCTCGCCGCGGTGGGCCGGCAGGCAATGCATGAACAACGCACCCGGCGTGGCGGCGCGCATCATTTCCTCGTCGACGCGCCAATCTGCGAATGCGCGCTTGCGGGCCTCGTTCTCGGCTTCGAAACCCATGCTGGTCCAGACGTCGGTGGTGACCAGGTCGGCGCCGGCGCAGGCCAGCAGCGGGTCCTTGAAGATCTTGTAGCTTTCGCTGGAGCGGATGCCGGCGACCGATTGGTCGACCTCGTATCCGCCCGGCGTGCTCAGGTGCACCCTGAAGCCCAGGATCTCGCTGGCCTGCAGCCAGGTGTTGGCCATGTTGTTGCCGTCTCCGACCCAGGCCACGGTCTTGCCCGCGATCGAGCCGCGGTGCTCGATGAAGGTGAAGATGTCGGCCAGGATCTGGCACGGGTGGAATTCATTGGTCAGCCCGTTGATGACCGGCACGCGCGAATGCGCGGCGAAGCGCTCGATCTTGGTCTGTTCGAAGGTGCGGATCATCACCAGGTCGACCATGCGGCTGATGACCTTGGCACTGTCTTCGATCGGTTCGGCCCGCCCGAGCTGGCTGTCGCCGGTGGTGAGGTGCACCACGCTGCCGCCCATCTGGTACATGCCGGCCTCGAAGCTGACCCGGGTGCGCGTGGACGCCTTCTCGAAGATCATCGCCAGCGTGCGGTCGGCCAGTGGGTGGTGCTTTTCGTAGGCCTTGAACTTGCGCTTGATCAGTGCGGCGCGCTCGAACAGGTAGGCGTACTCGTCCGCGCCGAGGTCGCTGAACTGCAGGTAGTGCTTCATGGCGTGTCGGCCAACAGGTGTCGGACCAACGGGCACAGGATGCGGACCACTTCGTCCGCCTCCGCCAGCGTCATGATCAGCGGCGGCAACAGGCGCACGACCGAATCCGCGGTGACGCTGATCAGCAGCCCGTTGTCGGCGCACTGGCCCACCAGCGCACTGCAGGGCCTGGCCAGGTCGATGCCGATCATCAGGCCGTGGCCGCGGATTTCGCGCACCGCGCCGCTGGCCAGCTCGGCCCCGAGCGCGTGTGCCAGCGCGCCCTTGAGGTGCGCTCCGACACGCGCGGCGTTCGCCAGCAGGCCGTCCTCTTCGATGATGCGCAGGGTCTCGACGCCGGCGCGCATCGCCAGCGGATTGCCGCCGAAGGTGGTGCCGTGGTTGCCCGGCTGGAACAGCTCGGCCGCCTTGGGCCCGGCGACCACCGCGCCGATCGGAACGCCCGAGCCCAGGCCCTTGGCCAGTGGCATCACGTCGGGCCGGATGCCGGCCCACTGGTGCGCGAACCATTTGCCGGTGCGCCCCATGCCGCATTGCACTTCGTCGATCATCAGCAACCAGTCGCGCTCGTCGCACAGCGCGCGCACCTGGCGCAGGTATTCCATGTGCATGGGGTTGACACCGCCTTCGCCCTGTATCGCTTCGAAGAACACCGCCACCACGTTCGGGTTGCCTTCGGTGGCCTGGCGCAGCGCGCCGATGTCGTTGAGGGGGATGCGGATGAAGCCTTCCACCAGCGGCTCGAAGCCGGCCTGCACCTTCGGGTTGCCGGTGGCGCTGAGCGTGGCGATGCTGCGCCCATGAAAGGCGTTTTCATAGACCACGATTTCCGGGCGCGTGATGCCTTTCTGGTGCCCGAACTTGCGCGCCAGCTTCAAAGCGGCCTCGTTCGCCTCCAGGCCGGTGGAGCAGAAGAACACGTTGGTCATGCCCGAGAGCTCGACCAGCCGCGCCGCCAGTTTCTCCTGGTTGGGGACGTGGTAGTAGTTGGAACTGTGGATGATCTTGCTGATCTGGTCCTGCAATGCGGGCACCAGTTTCGGGTGGTTGTGGCCCAGCGTGTTGACGGCGATGCCGGCCAGCGCGTCGAGGTACTCCCGCCCGTTGACGTCCCACACCCGGCAGCCCTGACCATGCGACAGCGCGATCGGCACGCGGCCATAGGTGTTCATGACGTGGGGCGAGGCGGCTTCGACAAACTGCGGCGGGGCGGCGTTCATGGCGGTTTCCAATCGATACAAAATGCAAAATGGCCCGTCGGGCCGCTGCAACACGATTCTATGACCAGGGGTGGGCGCGATCGGTGACGGTTTTGCATCGCCGTGATGCGTGCTGATACCAAATGGTCTTCCATCGGAAAGATCCGTTCGGGCTGAGCTTGGCCTGTCCTGAGCCAGTCGAAGGGTCGAAGCCATCCGGCCCTTCGACGAGTCAACGGCGAACGAGTCATGCGTTTGAACTCCAGGGTTTTGAGAGCGCCCGCCGGCAAGTCCTGCATGGCACGCACCATGCCTTGGGCGCACGTTTGGCCTGTTAGAGTCAGGCCAAAGTGCCCGCGCACCACACGATTCCCAACGATGCAACCTGACACTGCCAAAGAGTTCCTGATCCTCGGGAACACGCGTGATGGCAAGGTGTTCCGGCCGACCGACTGGGCCGAGCGCCTGGCCGGCGTGCTGAGCCAGTTCCGGCCCGGCGGGCCGCAGCCCGGCAGCCACCTGGGGTATTCGCCCTGGTGCCTGCCGGGCGTGCGTGGCGGCGTCAAGTGCGTGATCGTGCACCACGACCTGCGTGAATGCGAGGTGCTGGCGTGGGACTTCTGCGTCAATTTCGCGCGCGACAACGACCTGCAGGTGCTTGCCGGCCGCAACGACACCCGCCCGCCGCCGGGCTGATCGCGGCGTGGGGCACCGGCCGGTCCGGGAGCAGCGCCGAGCCATGCCGCGCCGGGCAGTGCTACGCCGGGCCATTGTCATTGCGGGCTCGCCCCGCAGTCCATGGATCCCGGCCTGCGCCGGGATGACAGCGTTTGCCGGGATGACAACGTTTTCCGCTATAACAACCTGCGCGGGGACCAAGAATTACCCGTGATGAAATGGTTGGTGGGGATTTGGACCTTCGCGACAACCGGCTTCGCCGCATGCCAGGTGCACATTGAACGATCGCAATGGGCGGCCAGCGGCTATTCACCAATCCGCCG
>JANMYG010000568.1:0-2371 GCA_031381865.1 Betaproteobacteria bacterium
ACGTAGGGGCAGTGTTCCCCGGTGCTGGGCACGCTTTCGGCGCGCACCACATGCACCAGCGGCAGGCCCAGCAGGTCTTCGTAGAAGCGCCGGGTTTCTTCGGCGTCGCGGCAGCGGTACGCGATATGGTGCAGGCCGTGGACCGGAACAAGGGTGTTCATGCTGTTCTCCTCAGTGCTCAGTGTGCAATCTCGCGCCGTGCCGGCAGGTGCGCCGTGACCTGTTCGAGCCATGCGGCGTCGTCCGACAGCGAGCGCAGTTCGGCCAGTGCCTCGTCCCGGGTCTGGGTCCAGCGCCGCACCACCTGCACATCGTCGCCGTCCCCGGCCTGGTACGAGAATTCCAGCCGGATGCCGTTCGGGTCGAAAAAGTAGATCGACCAGGTGCCGGCGCCGACCGGGATCGGCCCGATCAGCGGCACGCCGGCTTGCCGCAGGCGCTCGCTCACATCGGCGAAGCGCTGCTCGGTCACCGTAAAGGAGCAGTGCTGCATGGCCGCCAGCGCGTCCCGGTCGCCGCGTTGTTTTGCGCCCTTGGGCAGCTCGAAAAACGCCACCAGCGTGTCGCCACCGGCGTCGAAGAAATAGTGGCGCAGGTTCTCGAACGGCGGGTTGCCGCGGTTGCCCGGCCCGGTGCCGAGACCGGGCGGCACCTTGAGCGCGTGCACCAGCGGCATGCCCAGCACACCGCAGTAGAAATCGATCGTCATCTTCATGTCGTCGGTGTTCAACGCCAGATGGTGGATGCCCCGGCTCAGCGGGGGTGCGCGGTGCGGCGCACCGCGGGAGTCACTGCCCATGGTCTTCCTTTCTTTCGACACCGGTCTTGGCAAGGTCGAAATACAGCTGCGCCAGGCCGGGGCGCCGGGCCAGTTCCGCGCTGGCCTGCGTCAGCGCGATGCGGCCCTTGATCAGGATATAGGCCCGGCTCGTGAATGGCAGCGCGATGTCGAGTTTCTGCTCCACCAGCACCATCGTCAAGCCATTGGAGCGCAGCCGGTCGAGCGCACGGCGGATTTCCTCCACCACGAGCGGCGCCAGGCCCAGGAACGGCTCGTCCAGCAGCAGCACCCGGGGCGACGACATCAGCGCGCGGCCGATCGCGACCATCTGCTGCTCGCCGCCCGACAGCGTGCCGGCCATCTGGTGGCGCCGTTCGGCCAGCTGCGGGAACAAGGCGTAGACCTGGTCGAAATGCGCGCGCACCAGCGCCGCGCTGCGCTGCGCCAGCCGCACCGTGCCCAGGCGCAGGTTGTCCTGCACCGACAGCGGCGCGAACATGCGCCGCCCCTCGGGCACCTGCACCAGGCCGTGCCCCACGATCGCGTGGCTGGGCATCTGCACCAGGTCCGCGCCGTCCATGCGCGCGTGCCCGCTGCGCTCGCGCAAGGTGCCTGACAGCGCCGCCAGCAAGGTCGACTTGCCGGCCCCGTTGGGCCCCAGCAGCGCGACGGTTTCGCCGCGCGCCACCTGCATGTGGATGTCCTGCACCACCGCACCGTGCCCGTAACCGGCGCAAAGTCCGGCCACCTCAAGCATGGGCCATCGCCCCCAGGTCGCCCAGGTAGGCAGCCACCACGGCCGCGTCGGCGCGGACCTCCCCGGGTGTGCCCTGGGCGATCTTGCGCCCGAAGTTCAGCACCAGCACCCGGTCGGCCAGCGCCATCAGGAAACGCATGTCGTGCTCGATCAGCAGCACGGCGATGCCACGCTGCGCGATCTGCCGGATGATGTCCGACAGGCGGTCGCATGCCGCCGGCTTCCGGCCGGGGGCCGGCTCGTCGAACAGCAACAGGCGCGGTTCGGCCGCCAGCGCGCGCGCGATTTCGAGCAGGCGGCCCTGTCCGAACGACAGCGTGCCGACGCCGGCGTCGCGCCACTCGCCCAGGCCGACGAACTGCACCAGCGTGTCGGCGCGCTGCGCCGCCGCGCGTTCGGCCTGCACCGCCGCGCGGGTGGCCGCGAGCACGCGCCACAACGAACCGCGCAGGCGCGTGTGCATGCCCACCATCACGTTCTCGCGTACCGACATGCTCTGGAACGGCTTGTTGTGCTGGAAGGTGCGCAGAATGCCGCGCGCCGCGAACTCGTGGGTCGGCAAACCGAGCAGCGATGCACCATCGAACTCCAATCTGCCCGACGAGGGCGCGAGCGCGCCGGCGATCATGCCGAAGGTGGTGCTCTTGCCCGCGCCGTTGGGGCCGATGACGCCCAGCACTTCGCCGGCGTGCACCTCCAGGTCGAGTTCGGCCACCGCCTGCAGCCCGCCGTAGCGCTTTCCCAGCCCGGTGGCGCGCAGCAGCACCGGCCCGCTCACGGCGCGCTCCTGCGCCGGACCAGCGCATCCCACACGCCGATCAGGCCGCTGGGCT
>JANMYG010000576.1:0-6195 GCA_031381865.1 Betaproteobacteria bacterium
GCGTTGTATTCAGCAGGGCGCAGCAGCGAAGCCCTCGCGCCCCTCCGCGCTTGCCTGGAAATTTTCCGCCAACTGCGCCAGGCCCTGGGCGACAGCCCGCAGGTGCTGGACGACCTGGCAGTGGCGTTGGAGCGAATGGCGCAACTGGGCGCCCAGGACCGGAACCTTCAAATGGCGGCAATCGATGAGGCACTGGCATTGCGCCAACGCCTGGTCGCAGTGACGAAACACGCACCGTATCACCTCAAAAGGCTGACAACCGCGCAATCCCTGGCGCAGCGCTTGAGCCTGGGCGTTAAGGATTTGGCTCCAAACCCATCCGCTGCAACGACAACCGGTCCAGCAGCCAGGTCAGCGCCAGCGCCGCGAGCGTGTGCCCCAGCACCAGCGCGATCCCGAAACCCTGCGCACCCATGGCCTGCGCCGGGTGCCAGGGCAACCAGGCCGGCGCCAGCCCCAGCACAACCCCGAGCGGCAGGCACAGGCCCCAGAACGCCGCCAGGTGGATCAGCATCGGCGGTCGGGTGACCTTGTAGGCGCGGATGGCGCAACTGGCCGACACCTGGGTCGCGTCGGACAACTGGAACAGCGCCGCCAGCAAAAGCAGCTGCGCGGCCAGCGCTGCGACGGTGGCGTCACTGGTGTAGGCATGGGCGATCTGCGTGTTCAACAGCGCGATCAGGGCCGCCGACACCGAGGCCACCGCCAGCGCCAAGCCGACACCGACCCAGGCACGAAAACGCGCGGCGCGCGGATCGGCCGCCCCCAGCGCCTGTCCTACCCGTGTCAGCAGCGCCACGCCCAGGCTCAGCGGCAGCATGAAAACCAGCGACGCGAAGTTGAGCGCGATATGGTGCGCCGCCACCTGCGCGGTACCGAACCCCGCCACCAGCAGCGCGATCAGGCTGAAGGCGCTGGTCTCGGCAAAATAAGTCACGGCTATCGGCAGCCCGATGCGCAGCAGAGTGCGGATCTCGGGCCACTGCGGCGCCTCGAAACGCGCGAACGGCAGCGTGGGCCGATAGACCGGCGAGCGCCGGATCCACCACACGATCGCCACCAGGTTGAACCAGACACACAACAACGTGGCCCAGGCACAGCCGACGCCGCCGAGCCGGGGAAAGCCGAGGTTGCCGAACACCAGCAGCCAGTTCACCACGATGTTGAGCGCCAACGCCAGCAGCGCGATCACCATCATCGGCTTGGTCTGGTTGATGCTGGCGCTGTAACCGTACAACACGCGGTAACAACAAAAGGCCGGCAGCGCAAAACTGATCACCAGCACGAACTGCTTCGCCAGGTCGCGCACCAACGGCTCGATGCGCAGGTGGTCGAAGACCTGCGCCGCGCCAACGGCCACCCCCATCGCCAACACACCCACGGCGAGCGCGTTCCAGAGCGCCTGGCGCACCACGCCGGGGATCCGGTCGAGCGCACCGGCGCCGACGTATTGCGACACGATCGGGTTGACCGCCATCAGCAGCCCCATCAGCGTGACGATGACGATGTGCCAGATCGACACGCCGAGCGAGACCCCGGCCAGGTCCTGCGCGGACGCGTGGCCGGCCATCGCCACGTCGGCCACGCTCATGCCGATGGTCGCCAGCTGACCGACCAGGATCGGCCACGCCAGCTGCCACAGCGCGGCGGCTTCGGTGCGAATGGCGGGCGAGTGGAGGCGGCGCAAGGGAGATGGAGGTGCGAAGGACGAGCCCGGCTGCGGAAGTTGCCGGGCCAGGGTTTGTCGGGCGAGCCGGCATTGTGCCTCAGCACCGCGTCCGCTACAGTCGCACGGATGCAAGTCGTACCCCAGGACGCCCCGTGCGGCGCCATCATCCACGGTGTCGACCTCGCGCGCGAACTCGGCGACGCCGAAACGGCCGCCATCCGCGCCTTGTGGCTCAAATACCAGGTGCTCGGGTTCAGCGGCCAGTCCATGACCCTCGACGATCTGGAGCGTTTCGCGCTCACGATCGGGCCGTTCGGCAGCGACCCCTACTTCCACCCGGTGCCCGGCCACCCGCATGTGGCGCAGGTACGGCGCGACGCGAACGAGACCTCGGCCCTGTTCGCCGAGTCCTGGCACTCGGACTGGAGCTTCCTGGCGCACCCGCCCGCCGCCACCGTGCTGTATGGCGACGTGATACCGCCGATGGGCGGCGACACCTTGTTCGCCAACCAGTACCACGCCTGGGACACGTTGCCGCAGTCCATGCAGGCCCGGCTTGCGGGCCGCATGGCCATCCACTCGGCGCGCCGCGGCTACGCACCGGGCGGCATGTACGGCGCCGGGGACAAGGGCCGATCGATGGCCATCCGTTACTCCGAAGACGCGATGGCGACCCAGCTGCACCCGATCGCGCGCGTGCACCCCGAGACCGGACACACCGCGTTGTACGTCAGCCCCGGCTACACGATCGGCATCGACGGCATGGGCGCCACCGAGGCCCACACGCTGCTGCTGGAACTGTTCGCGCACCAGGTGCGGCCCGAACGCATCTACCGCCACCGCTGGACCCAAGGCATGCTCACGCTGTGGGACAACCGCTGCCTGGTGCACGCTGCCACCGGCGGCTACCAGGGCCATGCGCGGCGGCTGCACCGGATCACGATCGGTGAACGATGACGGCGCGTGACAACACCGTGGCGCCCTGGCGCCGACGGCCGGACGGCACGGGGCCAGGACCGCGGTGAAAGCCAGGTACTTCCTGCAACTGCTGGCCCTGTCCGCGCTGTGGGGCGCCTCGTTCCCGATGCTGCGGGTGGCCAGCCCGCTGCTCGGCCCGGCGGTGTTGTCGATGGCGCGCATCGGTCTGGCCGCCATCACGCTGGCGATCATCATGCGCGCGGTCGGGCAACGCTGGCCGTGGCAGCATTGGCGCGAGCTGACCCTGCTCAGCATGCTGGCGGTGGCCGGGCCGTTCTTCCTTTTTTCCTGGGCCGCGCTGAAGCTGCCGGCCGGTTATGTCGCCCTGCTCAACTCCACCGCGGTGATCTTCGGCACCCTGGCTTCGACCTGGCTCAAGGAAGACACGCTGTCGCTCGGCAAGCTGCTGGGTTGTGCCTGTGGCATCGTGGGTATCGGACTGATCGTGCAACTCGGGCCGATCCATCCCACGGCCGAGGTGCTGATGGCCACCGCGGCGGCGGTTTGCGCATCGTTTTTCTTCGGCTTGTCGACACCGCTCATGAAACGCGCGACGCGCCGAATCGAGCCGCTGGCCATGGCCGGTCCGATCCATGCCGCCGCGCTGCTGTTCCTGTTGCCCGGCGGCTTGTGGAGCCTGCCCCAGGCCCGCTTCACGCCGGCCGTGGTGCTGATGGTGCTGGTGCTGGGCATGCTGACATCGGGCGTGGCATTCTGGATGCACCTGCGCATCCTGCGCCATGTGACACCGGTGGCGGCAATGAGCCCGATGTTCTTCATCCCGATGTTTGGCGTGGCATGGGGCCACATCTTCCTGGACGAGCAGCTCAGCCCCGGCATCTACCTGGGCGGCGCGATGGTGCTGCTGGGCGCAGCGCTGGTCACCGGCTTCAACCCGCTGCGCCACTCGCCGCGGGTTTGAGGGCGCTGAGCGCAAATGCCGGCACCGGGTGGGTGAAGCCCTTGAGTGTCAACGGACCCACCGGCGCGGCGTCCACCAGCGCGTCGACGCGCGCCATGGTCTTGCGGTCCACCAGCACCTGGCCGCCGGTGGCTTCGGCGCAAAGCCGCGCCGCGAGGTTGGTGACGCTGCCGATCGCCGCGTAATCCCACCGGCCTTCGAAGCCGATCTGCCCCAGCGTCGCATAACCCTGCGCGATGCCGCAGCCCAGGCCGAGCTCGAAGCCGCGCTTGCGCCATTCGGCGCCCAGCGCCGGGAACGCCTGCTGCATCGCCAGCGCCATGCGCACCGCGGCCTCGGCCGGGCGCTCCATCGGCACCGGGTCGTTGAAGAACACCATCACCGAGTCCCCCGCAAAGCGCTCCAGCGTGCCGCCGTGCTCCAGCACGATGCGGCCCATCGCGGCGTGGAAGGCGTGCAGCATTTCCATCACCTCCTCGGGTTCGGCCTGGTCGGTGAACGCCGTGAAGCCGCGCAGGTCAATGAACACCACGCTGATCTCGCGCCGGTGCGTCTTGAGCATGTCCTCGCCGCCGGCCACGATCGCCTCGGCCAGTTGCGGCGAGAAGAAACTCTTGAGCCGCCCGAGCCGGTCGATCTGTCCCACCTGCTCCTGCACCCGCTGCTCGAGCGTGCGGTTCCATTCGGCGATCTGTGCCGCCTGCGCCTTGACCTCGTCCTGCAGTGTCTTGATGCGCAGCAGCGACTTGACGCGCGCCAGCAACTCGGGCCGGTTGATGGGTTTGGTCAGGAAGTCGTCGGCGCCGGCCTCGATGCCCTTGATGCGCTCCTGCTGCGGGTCGAGCGAGGTGCACAACACCACCGGCAACAAGGCGGTGTCGGGGTTGGCGCGCAGGCGCTTGCAGACTTCGTATCCCGACAGGCCGGGCATCATGATGTCGAGCAGCACCAGGTCGGGCGGGTCCTGCGCCACCTTCTCCAGCGCCTCTTCGCCGTTGACCGCCGCCGTCACCGCGAAACCCCTGGCCGTGAGCACGTCGACCAGCAGCTTGACGTTGGCGGGCGTGTCGTCGACGACCAGGATCTTTGCCGGTGGGAGGTCCATCAGACGAGGCCTTTCAAGCCGGGCCCATCGAAAGGCTTCGACCAGCTCAGCCCGAACGGCAACTGGCTTGCCGTCGATGGCCCGGGGCGCGCAGCGGGACTCATCAGGCAACCTCCGTGCTGCGCACTGCGGTGCGAGCTTGCTTGGGGCGGCCCGGCGCGGCGCTCATGGCGCCTTGCCTTCGAGTGTCTTGCGCACCGTTTCCAGGAATTCCTTGAGGTTGACCGGCTTGCCGATGAAGCCGTCGAAACCCGCGTCGGTGATGCGGTTGCGGTCCATCGGTGTCACCGAGGCCGTGAACGCCACCACCGGGATGTGGGCCGTGTCGGCATTGGCACGGATGCGTGTGAAGGCCTCCACGCCGTTGATGTCGGGCAGCTGGATGTCCATCAGCACCATGTCGGGCTTGTGCGCCAGCGCCAGCCGCACGCCGTCCTCGCCGTTCACGGCCTCCAGCGTGGCGTAACCCTTGGCCTGCAACACGTCACGCGCGAGTTTCATGTTCTTTTCGTTGTCTTCGACGATCAAGATGGTGCTCATTTTTGGCTCGGTATCGTGAAAGTGAAGGTAGAGCCTACACCCGGCGCGCTCTGCAGGCTCAGGGTGCCGCCGTGCAGCTCGACAAAACGCTTGGTCAGCGCCAGCCCCAGGCCGGTGCCTTCGTGTTTGTTGGTGTAGTGGCGCCCGACCTGCTTGAACTCGTCGAAGACGACCAGCTGGTCTTCGGCCGAGATGCCCACGCCGGTATCGGTCACCCCGACTTCGATGCCGCCTTCGATCTGCGACGCGCGCACCACGATCTTGCCGCCATCGGGTGTGAACTTCACCGCGTTGCTCAGCAGGTTGAGCAGGATCTGCTTGAACTTGCGCTCGTCGGCGCGGATCTCGCCGATCGCCTCGTCCGCTTGCAGCGTCAGGCCGATGCCGTGCGTCTGCGCGCGTTCGCGGATCAGCGTCATCGCGTTGGCCAGCGCCTGCGCGGCGTCGAAGTCGCTCAGGTCGAGCTCCATGCGGCCAGCTTCGATCTTGGACAGGTCCAGGATGTCGTTGATCAGCGACAGCAGGTGTTTGCCCGAAGTGAAGATGTCCTTGAGGTAGTCGTCCTGCTTTTCGTTCAGTTCGCCGAACATGCGCTCGAGCAGCACCTCGGAGAAACCGATGATCGCGTTGAGCGGCGTGCGCAACTCGTGCGACATGTTGGCCAGGAACTCGCTCTTGTGCTGGTTGGCGATCTCGAGCTGGCGGCTCTTGTCCTTGATTTCATTGAACAGGCGCACGTTCTCCACCGCGATCACCGCCTGGTCGGCAAAGGTCTGCAGCAGCTTGACCTGGCGCTCCGGAAATTCGCCGGGCTGCTCGCGGCAAACCACGATCGAGCCCACCACCTCGCCCTCGCGCAGCATCGGCACTGCCAGGTTGGCGCGGAAGCCCGAACGGCGCGCAGCGTCCTTCAGCCCGTACTCCGGGTCGGCCAGCACGTCGGGGATCTGGACCGGCGCGCGCGCCAGGATCGCGCGCGCG
>JANMYG010000668.1:0-2817 GCA_031381865.1 Betaproteobacteria bacterium
CGCCCAGCACCGGCACGAAGGCCTGGCTGAAGGCGCCCTCGCCGAACAGGCGGCGGAACATGTTGGGCAGGCGAAACGCCACATTGAAGGCGTCGGTCAGCGCGTTGGCGCCAAAAATCGACGCCATCAGGAGGTCGCGCACCATGCCGGTGACGCGTGAAGCCAGGGTCAGCAGGGAAACGGTAGCAGCGGCTTTGAAAAGGCTCACGGGCCCGAGTGTAGCCCGGGCCATCAGCGCATCAGCCGCGCGGCGTGCCGCATGGATCGTAATGCCAACCCGGCTGTTAGAATTGAAGGCTTTGCTGGCAACATCCTCAGACACAAGGACACATTCACTATGGCATCAACCAAACCGAAGAAAAAGAACCCGCGCCTGGCGTCGGGCCGCAAACGCGTCCGCCAGGACGTCAAGATCAACGCCGCCAATACGTCGTTGCGCTCCCAGTACCGCAGTGCGGTGAAGAACGTCGAGAAGGCGGTTCTCGCCGGCGACAAGGCCAAGGCGACCGCGCTGTTCGGCAAGATGCAGACGGTGGTCGACACGGTGGCCGACAAGGGCATCTTTCACAAGAACAAGGCAGCGCGCGACAAGAGCCGCCTGTCAACCAAGGTCAAGGCGCTCGCTCTCGCGACCGCCTGAGCCTTGCTTCAGTGATGGCCAACGCGCGCAACGCGTTGGCCGGAAACTGAAACGCGGCCTGGTCACCCGGGCCGCCCGCACGGAGTCCCAACCCGGATTCCGCCGTTTGTAACGGGTGCGCTGCCAGCAAAGCAAAAAAACCACCTTCGGGTGGTTTTTTTGTGCCCGCACGGTTTTTACTGCGCTGTTGGCCCAAACTTCGCAAGACCGATTTTGCGCACCCTTGATCGAACAGCGACAACGGTTGGTCTTCAGCAATGCAGCGAAACCCGCCGAACGCCTGGCGGCGACTGAGCGTCAGGTCTTGCCCAGACCAGTCACTGGATGACCTCATCAGCGCGCAACAGCACCGACTGCGGGATGGTCAGGCCGAGCGCCTTGGCGGTTTTCAGGTTGATCACCAGTTCGAAGCGTGTTGGTTGCTCGACAGGAAGGTCGGCAGGTCTGGCGCCCTTGAGGATCTTGTCCACGTAGACCGCAGCGTGCCTGCGCAATTCGAGCCAATTGGTCCAGTACGACATCAGGCCGCCGGCCTCGACCGCCTCGCGGTCGCCGTAGATCGCCGGCAACCGGTTCTCGGCCGCGAACGCAAGAATCGCCTTCGCGTGCCTTGAATTGCCCGCGTTGGGAAACACGTAGAGCGCGTCGGCGCGCAATTTGCCCAGAGCGTCGAGGTCGATCTCATTCGAGCTTTCGGAGTTGAACGCGACCACCGCAACACCCAGTGCCGCGCTCGCGGCCTGCATGTGGCCGAACGCGGTCACCTCGATCGAAGAGTCGTTCATGATCACCGCCACCCGCGAGATTCGCGGCGCCGCTTCCTTGAGCAATTGCAGCTGCTTGGCGTTGAAGCCATCCCCCAGGCTGTTGGTCACCCCGGTCACGTTGGCGCCCGGCCGTGCCAGGCTTGCCACCAGCCCGAGCTCAACTGGATTGGCGCTGCCGGCCATGACGATCGGGATGGTGCTCGTCGCTGCCTTGGCCGCTTGCGCGGCAGGCGTCGTGATGGTCACTATGACGTCGACATTGAGCCGAACCAGCTCGGCCGCGAGCGCCGGCAGTCGCTCGAACTGGCCTTGGGCATAGCGCCTTTCGATGACCAGGTTTCGTCCTTCGGCATAACCAAGGCTGTTCAGTCGATCGCGAAACGCTTCGAAGTCCTTCGTTGCCCCGGTGCCACCGCCAAGTGAGAGCATGCCGACCCGGTAAACGTCGGCTGCGGCGACCGGCATCGGCGGCGAACCGATGAGCAGCCCGAGGACGCCAAAGGCGGTCAGGCGACGTGTGTTGTTCATTCAATCACCTCGTCCGCGAGATTTGAAATACCAGTCAACTGCCCGCCTGGTCGCGCCAGGCTGGCTACGAGGCCGGAGCGCACCGGGTCGGGGACCGCCGTGGTAACGATCGGCAAGGTGGTGCTTGTCTTCATCACCGCGCGCGCTGCCGCGCCGCTGGTGGCGACAACGACATCAGCCTTGAGCTTGACCATCTCGGCGGCGAATTCGGCGTACCGTTCGTTCCTGCCTTCGGCGAATCGCTGCTCGATCACCAGGTTGGCCCCCTCGGCAAATCCGAGTTCGCGCAGGCGCTGCATCAATGCGCCCCAGACGCGATCGTCGGCTGGCGTGTTGGTCGCCGTGTAGCCGAAATAACCCACGCCGTAAACGCGCCCTGGTATCTGCGCCAAACCCAGCGTTGGGACGCCGAGCGCAAGCGGAGCGATGAAAGCATCTCGTCTATTCATTTGGTTCCCCTCGTCGTGAACCACCTCAAGAAATGGGACCAGAGGGCGTGGTGCCGGTCGACGCCAATTGACGGGAAGTCTACGCTCGAACGGCTGCCATGGGACGGGCTGCTGTCGTACCTGCCCGAATGGCGAAAGTCGGGGTTCAGCCTCTTGCGGGCGCTAGCAAAGGCATCAAGCACCGCACCGTTATTGGGTTTCCGGCGTTTTGTGGGCCATCAGCGTTGCGAAAGCCGCGCTCGGGTCATGCCGTGCTGACGCCTGCACGCTGGTTGGAGTGCCCGCGCAGGTGCGGGTCGGGTGCCCCTGCGTGTGCGGGTTCCGGCGGATTGGTGAATAGCCGCTGGCCGCCCATTGCGATCGTTCAATGTGCACCTGGCATGCGGCGAAGCCGGTTGTCGCGAAGGTCCAAATCCCCACCAACCATTTCATC
>JANMYG010000722.1:0-2180 GCA_031381865.1 Betaproteobacteria bacterium
CGCGCGCGAGCTTGATGGCGCGGTCGGCCGAAGGCTCGAAATGCCACAACGTCGATGCCACCACCGTATCGGGGTACTTGTCCTGGGTGTTGATGACGTTGCCGATCGCCAGCTTGCCCTTTTCCTTGGCAGCGTCGCTTACGCCAAAACGCTCGGCGTACATCACGTCGGCGCCCTTGTCGATCATCGCGAACGCTGCTTCCTTGGCCTTGGGCGGGTCGAACCAGCTGTTGATGAAACTCACGCTGAACTCGACCTTGGGGTTGGTTTCCCTGGCGCCGGCCATGAAGGCATTCATGAGCCGGTTGACCTCGGGGATCGGGAAACCCCCCACCATGCCGATCTTGTTGCTCTTGGTCATGGCACCGGCCACCATGCCGGACAGGTAGGCGGGTTCCTGGATGAAATTGTCGAAGACGCTGAAGTTGGGCGCCTGCGGCTTGCCCGACGAGCCCATCAGGAACGAGACCTTCGGGAAGTCCTTGGCCACCTTGCGCGCCGCGGCCTCGACCGCGAAGGCCTCGCCGACGATCAGCATGTTGCCAGCGGTGGCGTATTCGCGCATGACGCGTTCGTAGTCGGCATTGGAGACGTTTTCGCTCGCCTTGTATTCGATCTCGCCGCGCGCCTCGGCGGCCTTGAGCGCGGTGTGCAGGCGCCCCGCCCATTGTTGTTCGAACGGCACGGTATAGATGCCGGCAACCTTGAGCTTGGCCTGCGCCAGGGCCAGGCCCGGGGACAGGATGGCGAGCGCTGCGGCCAAAACAACGACACGGCGGCGGTGGATGGATTTCATGGGTTCTTGTTCTCCTGGGCAGGTGGGGTCTTGGGGATGGGCATGGGGAAACAGGGGGCGCAGCCGTAGACGCAAACTACGTGCCGGCGCGTTCCAGCATCGCGTGCAGCAGCACGTTGCAACCGGCGGTGATGTGCTCGGGCTTGGCGTCTTCGATCTCGTTGTGGCTGATGCCGTCCTTGCAGGGAATGAAGATCATGCCGGCCGGCGCCAGTTGCGCCATGTAGACGGCATCGTGCCCCGCGCCACTGACGGCGGGCATGTTGGAGTAACCCAGCTTGGCGGCGGCTCGCGCCACCGCGGCCACGCAGTCCTCGTGGAATATCTGCGCCGGGTAACTCGACACCATCTCGATCTCGATCGGCAGGCCGCTGCGCTGGCTCAGTTGCGCCGCGTACGCCTTGACCTCGGCGGCCATGGTGTCGACCAGCGCGTCGGTGGCGTTGCGCAGGTCGATCGAGAATTTGACCCGGCCCGGGATCACGTTGCGGCTGTTCGGGTGCACGTGCACCATGCCGACCGTGCCGCGCCCGTGCGGCTTGTGGCGCAGCGCGGCGGCCACCACCTCCTGCATCAGGTGCGTGGCGACCTGCATCGCGTCCTTGCGCAAGGCCATCGGGGTCGGGCCGGCATGCGCCTCCATGCCCGTCACCGTGCAGTCGAACCAGCGGATGCCGAGCACGCCCTGCACCACGCCGATCGTCTTGTCGTTGTCTTCGAGCACCGGGCCCTGCTCGATGTGGGTCTCGAAATAGGCGCCGATCGGATGGTCGCCCGGCTCCTGCGTTCCGATGTAGCCGATGCGTTCGAGTTCCTCCTTGACCGACTTGCCGGCGGTGTCGCGCGCGGCGTAGGCGTGTTCGAGCGTGAAGGCCCGGGCGAACACGCCCGAGCCCATCATCACCGGGACGAAGCGTGAACCTTCCTCGTTGGTCCAGAACGCGACTTCGATCGGCGCCTCGGTCTCGATGCCGTGGTCGTTGAGCGTGCGCACCACCTCGATGCCCGCCAGCACGCCATAGTTGCCGTCGAACTTGCCGCCGGTGGGCTGGGTGTCGATATGGCTGCCGGTGACGATCGGGGGCAGGGCGTTGTTGCGCCCGGCGCGGCGCATGAAGCCATTGCCGATCTTGTCGATCACGACCGTCATGCCGGCCTCTCGGGCCCACTGGAGCACGAGGTCACGCCCCTGCTTGTCCAGGTCGGTCAGCGTCAGGCGGCACACGCCGCCTTTGGCGGTGGCGCCGATCTTGGCCAGTTCCATCAGCGATTGCCACAGGCGCTCGCCGTTGATGCGCAGGCTGTCGATGCTCTTGCTGGCGGGTTTGTCGATCACGGCTGAATTCATGGGGTTCTCCTTGCGGGTGGGGGAGGGCGGGATCGG
>JANMYG010000086.1:0-31551 GCA_031381865.1 Betaproteobacteria bacterium
TCACGCAGCAACTGGCTGACGTGCGCCAGTTCCCCGCCCGGAAAGATGTATTTCTCGATGAAGTCGCCCATGCCCGCCCCCAACTGGGGCGTGTCCGGTCCGCCGGCCGTGATGCCATGGTTGAGCACCAGCCCTCCCGGCTGCAGCAGCTGGTGGATCTTGCGGAAATAGGCGCCCAGGTTGGCGCGCCCCACATGTTCGAACATGCCCACCGAGGCGATCTTGTCGAAGCGCGCGCTCGCGTCGAGTTCGCGGTAGTCGCGCAACTGCACCCGCACCCGGTCCTGCAGGCCCTTGTGCGCGATCAACTGCTGCACATGGGCCTGCTGGTTCTTCGACAGCGTGATGCCGGTGGCGTCCACGCCGTAATGCTCCGCCGCCCACATCAGCAACGCACCCCAGCCCGAACCGATGTCGAGGAACTTTTCGCCGGGGCGCAGCATGAGCTTGCGGCAGATGTGGTCGAGTTTGGCCTCCTGGGCCTGTGCCAGCGTCATGTCGGCGTGCGGGAAGTAGGCGCAGGAATAGACCCGCCGCGGGTCCAGCCACAACTGGTAGAACGCGTCACCCACGTCGTAGTGGAACTCGATCTGGCGCGCATCGCGCTCCAGCGAATGGGCCACCGTCGAGCGGGCGCGGCGCGTCAGGTTCTTCCACCAGGCGGCGTCACCTGCCGCCGGGTTGCCGGGCAGCAGGCTGGCGGCCACCGCCATCACATCACGCATCGCGCCTTCGATGCGGACGCGATCTTCGACGAAGCCTTCGGCCACGGCGCCGATCTTGCCCGAGAACAAAAGGGCGACGCCACGCCAGCGGGCAAACTCCAGTATGACGCCGGCCTGCGCCGGCCCGATCTGCTGCCCGCCCGGAAGGCGCAGCGCCATGGGCAACCCCAGTCGGGCCAGCTGGGACTCGGCGGCGCGGATCAGTTGGTTCATGGCCGCATTCTTGCCAGTGCCCGCCCATGCGTCAACTGCCGCGCGGGGCGCCTGGCCGGATGCCCCCGACATCCCGATATCCCGGGTGCACCCTGTTGACAACATTTAGTTTAAGCATAAACTATTACGCCATGAACATCCTGTGTATCGGCGGCGGCCCGGCGGGCCTGTATTTCGGCTTGTTGATGAAGTTGCAGAATCCGGCGCACCGCATCGTGGTGGTTGAGCGCAACAAGCCCTTCGACACCTTCGGCTGGGGCGTGGTGCTGTCTGACCAGACGCTCGAGAACCTGCGCGCCGCGGACCCGGTCACCGGCCGGCTGATCGGCGACGCGCTCAACCACTGGGACGATATCGAGGTCTTCTTCAAGGGCCGCAGCGTGCGCTCCGGCGGGCACGGCTTTTGCGGCATCGGACGCAAGCACCTGCTCAACATCCTGCAGGACCGCTGCATTGCGCTGGGTGTGGAACTGGTATTCGAGGCCGACGTCACGGACGACCAGGCGCTGGCCGTGCAATACCAGGCCGACCTGGTGATCGCCAGCGACGGGCTCAACAGCCGCATCCGCACGCGTTATGCGCACACCTACCAGCCCGACATCGACACGCGGCGCTGCCGTTTCGTCTGGCTGGGCACGCACAAGACCTTCGACGCCTTCACCTTCGCTTTCGAGCAGACCGAACACGGCTGGTTCCAGGCCCACGCCTACAAGTACGACGACCGGACGTCGACCTTCATCGTCGAGACGCCGCTGGAGGTCTGGAAGGCGCACGGCCTGGAAGACATGAGCCAAGAGGAGGGCGTCGCGTTCTGCCAGCGGCTGTTCGCGAGCTACCTGGACGGCAACCCATTGATGAGCAACGCCAAGCACCTGCGCGGCTCGGCCAACTGGATCCAGTTTCCGCGCGTGATGTGCAAGACCTGGGTGCACTTCGAGCAGATGGCGCACAAGCGGGTGCCGATCGTGCTGATGGGTGACGCGGCCCACACCGCACACTTCTCGATCGGCAGCGGTACCAAGCTGGCGCTCGAAGACGCGATCGACCTGGCCACCGCCTTTGCGACCGGCGCCGGCGCGGCGGGCGAGGCCGTCGACATGGACGCGGTGCTGCAGCACTACGAAGCGCGGCGCAGCGTGGAGGTGCTGAAGATCCAGAACGCGGCGCGCAACTCGACCGAGTGGTTCGAAAACGTCACGCGTTACACCGGCATGGAGATCGAGCAGTTCGCCTATTCGCTGCTCACGCGCTCGCAACGCATCAGCCACGAGAACCTGCGCCTGCGCGACCACGCCTGGCTGGAGGGCTTCGAGCAGTGGATGGCGCGCCATTTGCCGACGCCCGCCGGGCCGCAGTCCGGCAGCGGTGCGGCAGCGCTGGCGCCGGCAGCGGCGACGGCCGGCCCGGTGCCCCCGATGTTGCTGCCGCTGCAGGTGCGAGGGCTGCGGCTCAAGAACCGCATCGTGGTCTCGCCGATGGCCACCTACAGCGCGGTCGACGGCCTGGTGCAGGACTTCCACCTGGTGCACCTGGGCGCGCGGGCGCTCGGCGGCGCCGCGTTGGTGATGGTCGAGATGACCAGCCCGAACGCCCGGGGCCGCATTACGCCGGGTTGTACCGGTTTGTGGAACGACGCGCAGGAGGCCGCCTTCAAGCGCATCGTGGATTTCGTGCACGCCAGTAGCAGCGCGAAGATCGGCATGCAGCTTGGCCACAGTGGTCCCAAGGGATCGACGCAGCTCGGCTGGGAACAGACCGACGAGCCCCTGCCGGATGCCGGGCCACACCCGAACTGGCCCGTGATCGGCGCCAGCGCGGTGCCGTATGGCGAGCAGAACCAGACGCCGGCGGCGATGGGACGCTCCGACATGGATCAGATGACGGCCGAGTTCGTCGCCTCCACGCGGCGCGCCGCGGCGGCCGGCTTCGACTGGCTGGAGCTGCATTGCGCGCACGGCTACCTGTTGTCGAGTTTCATCACGCCGCTGACCAATCTGCGCACCGACGAATACGGCGGGCCGGGCGCCGCGGGCCTGGAAAACCGCTGCCGTTACCCGCTCGAGGTGTTTCGCGCCATGCGCGCCGTGTGGCCCGCCGAGCGGCCGATGAGCGTGCGCATATCGGCGCACGACTGGGTCCCGGGCGGCAACACGGCCGATGAGGCGGTGCGGATCGCGCGCCTGTTCAAGGACGCCGGCTGCGACATGATCGACGTGTCGTCGGGCCAGACCACGCGCGCGGCCAGGCCGGTCTACGGGCGCATGTACCAGACGCCGTTTTCCGACCGTATCCGCAACGAGGTCGGTATCCAGACGATCGCGGTCGGCGCCATCACGCAGGCCGACCAGGCCAACAGCATCATTGCCGCCGGTCGCGCCGACCTGTGCGCCATCGCGCGGCCGCACCTGGCCGACCCGGCCTGGACGCTGCATGAAGCAGCCGCACTGCAGTCGCGCGCCGTGGACTGGCCCCAGCAGTACCTGAGCGGGCGCGACCAGCTCTACCGCGAACTCCAGAAACAGCAGGAGATGGCTGCCGCCACCAGCAAGACGCTGGCCGCCGCCAGGTCCGCGGGCGAAGAGGAGGGGCTCTGAACGTGGACAAGGAAGCCCGCCTTGACGGGACGACCGCAGCCGAGCACCCGGAGGCGCTGCGGCTGTGGCTGCGCCTGTTGACCTGCACGCAGCTGATAGAAAAGCAGGTGCGCGGCGCGTTGCGCGAGCGCTTCGAGACCACCTTGCCGCGTTTCGACCTGATGGCGCAACTCGAGCGTGCGCGCGACGGCCTCAAGATGAACGAGCTCTCCAGGCGCATGATGGTCACGGGTGGCAACATCACCGGCATCACCGACCAGCTGGTGGGCGAAGAACTGGTGGAACGGGTGCCGGTGCCGGGCGACCGCCGGGCGTTCCGGATCCGGCTCACGCCCAAGGGCCGCAAGCAGTTCGCCGACATGGCCCTGGCGCACGAGGGCTGGGTGGTGGAGGCTTTTGGCGGCCTCAAGGCGCCCGAAATAGCCACCTTGCACCGCCTGCTGGGCAAGGTGAAACGGCATAGCCAACTGGCAGCAAAGGACGACAAGTGAAACACTACATTGGTGCAGACAACCCGATGCACGGCCGCTTCGAGGCCACCGCCGCGTACCAGGCGCGGCATTTTTCCTGGCGCTGCGAGGGCGCCGTCGGCACCATCACGTTGAACCGCCCGGAGCGCAAGAACCCGCTGACTTTCGATTCCTATGCCGAGTTGTGCCAGCTGTTCGAATCCCTGCGCCGCAGCAACGACGTCAAGGCCGTGGTGGTGGCCGGCGCCGGCGGCAATTTCTGCTCTGGTGGCGACGTGCATGAAATCATCGGGCCGCTGACCAGGATGACCATGCCCGAACTGCTGGAATTCACGCGCATGACCGGTGACCTGGTCAAGACCATGCGCAACTGCCCGCAGCCGGTGATCGGCGCCATCGACGGCATCTGCGCCGGCGCCGGCGCCATGATGGCGCTGGCCTGCGACATGCGTTTTGGCACCGCCAGCAGCAAGACCGCGTTCCTGTTCACCCGGGTCGGCCTGGCCGGCGCGGACATGGGCGCCTGCGCGCTGCTGCCGCGCGTGATCGGGCAGGGAAGGGCCAGCGAGTTGTTGTTCACCGGCCGCGTCATGACGGCGCAGGAGGGGCTCGACTGGGGCTTCTTCAATGCGCTGCACGACAGTGCCGAGCTGCTGCCCAGGGCGCAGGTTTTCGCGGCCGAACTCGCCGCCGGCCCGACCTTCGCGCACGGCATGACCAAGACCATGCTGCAGCAGGAATGGGCCATGACGATCGAGCAGGCGATCGAAGCCGAAGCACAGGCGCAGGCGATCTGCATGCAGACCCAGGACTTCCACCGCGCCTACGAGGCGTTCGCGGCCAGACAGAAGCCGGTGTTCGGCGGGGACTAGAAGATGCTGGCCCCGACCGCACACCTGGAGTTGCCCTTCTTCGGTGACAGCCACCGCGAGCTGGGCCGGCGGCTGGCCGCCTGGGCGCCACAGCAGGAGGTCGACGAATCGGACGACCGGCGCGCGTGCCGCCAGTGGGTGCGCCTGCTGGGCGACAGCGGCTGGCTGCGTTACTGCGTGCCGGCGGCTTTCGGCGGTGCGCTGGAAAAACTCGATTCACGCGCGCTCGTGATCCTGCGCGAAACGCTGGCATTCCACTCGCCGCTGGCCGACTTCGCGTTTGCGATGCAGGGCCTGGGCAGTGGCGCGATCACACTCGCCGGCAGCCCGGCGCAGCAGGCCGACTACCTGGGCGCGGTGGCGCGCGGCGACAAGATCGCGGCGTTCGCACTGAGCGAGCCGCAGGCCGGCTCGGACGTCGGCGCGATGGCCATGACGGCGCGTTTCGATGACGCCGGCGGTGCCGGTACCGGCACGGTGCTGCTCGACGGCACCAAGACCTGGATCAGCAACGGCGGCATCGCCGACTACTACTGCGTGTTCGCCAAGACCGACGTCGCACTCGGCACGCGCGGCATCAGCGCCTTCATCGTCGACGCCGGCACCGCCGGCCTGGACGATTCCGAACACATCGCCGTGATGGCGCCGCATCCGCTGGCCACGCTGCGCTTCAGGAACTGCCGAATTCCGGCCAGCGCCCAGCTCGGCGCCACCAACGGCGGCTTCAAGCTGGCGATGCAGACACTCGACATCTTCCGCGCGTCGGTCGCCGGCGCGGCCCTGGGCATGGCGCGCCGTGCGCTGCAGGAAGCGGTGGCCTACGCGAAGGCGCGCCCGATGTTCGGTCAGCGGCTGGCCGAGTTCCAGCTGACCCAGGCGCGGCTCGGCGAGATGGCGGCGCTGGTCGACGCCGGCGCCATGCTGACCTACCGCGCGGCCTGGCTGCGCGACTGCGTCGGCACCACCACGCCGGCACTGGCGCAGGCCTATTCGGCGCAGGCCGCGATGGCCAAGATGGTGGCGACCGAAAACGCGCAGCGCGTGATCGACATGGCGCTGCAGATGCACGGTGGCCTGGGCGTCAAGGTGGGCACCAAGGTGGAGAGCCTGTACCGCGACATCCGCTCGCTGCGCATCTACGAAGGCGCCACCGAGGTGCAGCAGCTGATCATCGGCAAGTCGGTGTTGAAGGGGTAGGCCATGAGCAGTTCCGCCCAGATCGACCGTTTTGTGCACGACCGGCTGCCGTCGGCGCGGCAGATGCCGACCCTGTTGCTGGATGCACCCGAATTGCAATTCCCGGACCACGTCAACCTGGTGCAGGAGCTGCTGGACAAGGCGCAGGACAAGGGCCACGGCCAGCGCCCGTTATTGCGTTCGGACACGCTGACGCTGACTTATGCCCAGGCGCGCGAACGCGTCGACCGGATCGCCCAGGTGCTGGTGCACGACTACGCGCTGGTTCCCGGCAACCGCGTGCTGCTGCGCGGCGGCAATTCGATCGCGATGGCGCTGGCGTGGCTGGCGGTGGTCAAGGCCGGGCTGGTGGCCGTGGCAACCATGCCGCTGCTGCGCGCCAAGGAGCTCGGCGACATCATCGACAAGGCGCAACCCACGCTGGCCCTGTGTGATGCCAGACTGCTGCCGGAACTGGTGGCGGCGCAGGCGCAGTACCCGGTGCTCCAGACCATCCTGGCCTTCAACCCGGGCGATCCGGTGGCCCCCGGACTGCCGGGCGATTGCCCCGTGCTGGAAACCCTGGCCGCCACCAAGGACGGCAGTTTCACAGCCTGCGCGACCGCCGCGACCGACGTCGCGCTACTGGCTTTCACCTCGGGCACCACCGGCAAACCCAAGGCGGCGGTGCATACCCACCGCGACGTGCTAGTCGCCTGCGAAACCTGGCCGCGCCACGTGCTGCGTGCGAACCCCGACGACATCGTGATGGGCTCGCCGCCGCTGGCCTTCACCTTCGGGCTCGGCGGCATGCTGGTGTTTCCGATGTGGGCTGGCGCGTCGGTGTATTTCCCCGGCGTCCCGTACACACCCGAGGCGATGGCGCGCCTGATCTTCGAGTCCGGCGCCACGATTTGTTATACGGCGCCCACCTTCTACCGCCAGATGGCGCCGTTCATCAAGACACTGCGGTCCGAGCGCGGAGACCCCGCGCTGCGTATTTGCGTGAGCGCCGGCGAGGGCCTGCCGGACGCGACGCGCCAGCTCTGGAAGGACGCCAGCGGCATCGAGATGCTCGACGGCATCGGCGCCACCGAGATGTTCCACATCTTCATTTCATCGGCGCCGCAGGACGTGCGCCGCGGCGCCATCGGCCGGGTGGTGCCGGGGTACGTGGCCAGGGTGGTGGACGACAGCGGCGCCGAGGTGGCGCGCGGCACCGTCGGCAAGCTGGCGGTGATCGGCCCCACCGGCTGCAAATACATGGACGATGCGCGCCAGGCGGCCTATGTGCGCGACGGCTGGAACCATCCAGGCGACGCGTTCCTGCAGGACGCGGACAGCTACTTCGTGTACCAGGCCCGCACCGACGACATGATCATCACCGCGGGTTACAACGTCGGCGCGCCGGAGGTCGAGGACGCGCTGCTCAAGCACCCGGCGGTGGCCGAATGCGGCGTGGTCGGCAAGCCCGACGCGCAGCGCGGCATGATCGTCAAGGCCTTCTGCGTGCTGCGGCCCGGCTTTGCACCCGACCCGGCGATGGCCCGCACGCTGCAGGACTTCGTGAAGGCGTCGATCGCGCCCTACAAGTACCCGCGCGAGATCGAATTCCTGGACAGCCTGCCGCGCACCGAGACCGGCAAACTTCAACGCTTCAAACTCAAGGCACCATGAAATTCCTGCAACCGCCCGGATGGGCACCGGCCAAGGGTTATGCCAACGGTGTCGCCGCACGCGGCACGCAGGTGTTCGTGGGTGGGCAAATCGGCTGGAACGCGCAGCAGCAGTTCGAGACCGACGATTTCATCGCCCAGACCGCGCAGGCGCTGCGCAACATCGTCGCGGTGCTGAAGGAGGCCGGCGCCGGTCCCGAGCACATGGTGCGCATGACCTGGTACATCGTCGACCGGGTCGAATACAACGCCCGCCTCAAGGAGCTGGGCCAGGTCTACCGCGAGGTGATCGGTCGCAACTTCCCGGCCATGACCTGTGTGCAGGTCGCCGCGCTGGTGGAGGCCCGGGCCAGGGTCGAGATCGAGGTGACGGCGGTGCTGCCGGACTGAGCTTGCCGCGCGCCGGTGCGCGCTACGCCAAGCTCGTCGGCCAGGACGGGCAAGCAGGCAGCGAGTCGCTCGGTCGCTCCTTGGCCGAGCGGCCGCCGTTGCGGTGGACCGGGCGTCAGGGCGGCATCGGCGCGCCGCAGTTCCAGCACTGCTCGAAACCGCCTTCGACCAGTTCGCCACAGGCACACAACCAGCGCCGTTGCGGTACATGCTGCAGGTGGTGCAGCATCTCGCGCGCCTGCACCTCCTGTTCCGGGTAGGTGACCCAAACCTCGGGCAGGCACTGGTCGGGTGGCAATTCGCCCGCGACGCCCGACAGGAACTGGCGCTGCACACTGGTGGCGATGCCCGCGCTGCGCAGCGCGTCGGCCCACAGTGTGGCGATGGCCAGGTTGGGGGCTTGAGTCAGGCGCGGCATGTGGGTGCAGCATAAGCCAGTTCGCGCCGCGCCTGCCATCGCGGCGCGGTGTCGCGCACGCATGCGCAGCAGGGCCGCCACGGAACTGCACTTGAATCACAATCGGCAGGAACAAGGGTCTTGCCTCCGATGTCGCCGAAACCGCCAGTACCCCACATCCGCCGTGTGGCCCGCGCACGCTGGGCGCCCGTGTGCCTGGCGGCACTGCTGCTGGCCGGTTGCGCCGATACCCGGTATTACCTGCAGTCGGTCAGCGGGCACCTTGCGCTGATGCGGGCCGCCCGCCCACTGGACCAGTGGCTGGCCGATGCCGGCACGCCCGAGCGGCTGCGCGACCGACTTGCGCTGGCGCAGCGCATACGCCGTTTTGCGGTCGCCGAACTGGCACTGCCGGACAACGGCAGCTACCAGCGTTATGCCGACCTGCAGCGCCGCGCGGTGGTCTGGAACGTGGTTGCCGCACCGGAGTTTTCCCTGACCCTGCACAAATGGTGTTTTCCGGTCGTGGGTTGTGTCGGTTACCGCGGTTACTTCAATGAGGCCGACGCCCGGCAGGAGGCCGAGCAGCTCAAGGCACGCGGACTGGAAGTCGCGGTTTACGGGGTACCGGCCTATTCCACGCTGGGCTGGATGAACTGGGCTGGCGGTGACCCTTTGCTCAGCACCTTCATCCAGTACCCCGAGGGCGAGTTGGCTCGGATCATCTTTCACGAACTGGCGCACCAGGTGCTTTACGTGCCGGGCGACACGGTATTCAACGAGTCGTTTGCGACCGCCGTGGAGCAGCTCGGCGGCGCCCGCTGGCTGGCCGACCAAGGCTCGGCACAGGCGCGCGCCGACTACGCCGCATTCGACGCGCGGCGCAAGCAGTTTCGCGCGCTGACGCTCGCGACCCGGGAGCGCCTGGACGCCATCTACGCCCTGCCCGCGACCACGCCCGGCGAACGCCAGTTGCAAGCGGCGGCCAAGCCGGAGGCGATGAAGGCGTTTCGCGAACAATACGCAGCATTGCGCCTGGCGTGGGGCGGCTACGCGGCCTACGACCCGTGGGTGGCGGCCGCCAACAACGCCAGCTTTGGGGCCCAGGCCGCTTATGACGACCTGGTGCCGGCTTTCGAATCCCTGTTCGAGCGCGGTGGCCGCAACTGGCCGGCGTTTTATGATGCGGTGCGGCTGCTGGCGCAGTTGCCTGCGAGCAGCCGCATGCAGGCTCTGAAACAAACAACGTTAGCGGGGAAAAACGGTGGCTGACCTACATATTTTGCGCAAGCACACGCTGGGCATGGCCAAGGCCCGCACGATCGCATTCGATTGGGCCGCCCAGGTTGAAAAGGACTTCGGCATGGAGTGCGTCTACGAGGAAGGCCACAGCGCCGACCTGGTCCGGTTTTCGCGCTCGGGCGTGCAGGGTGAACTGCACGTGACCAAGGACCGGTTCGAACTCGATGCGCGGCTCGGCTTCCTGCTCGGTGCGTTCAAGGGGCGGATCGAGGCTGAAATCGTGAAGCTGCTTGACCACATGCTGCCGCACGGAACCACGCACGCCAAGCCGGTCGCCAGAAAGCCTGCGGCCGCCAGGAAATGACGCCCGGCCCCGGTCCCCTGGCGGGACTCAAGGTGATCGAACTGGGGCAATTGATCGCCGGCCCCTTCGCCGCCAAGACGCTGGCCGACTTCGGCGCCGACGTGATCAAGATCGAGCCGCCGGCCGATCCGAAGGACCCCCTGCGCGGCGGCGGCGACCCGCTGCGCAAGTGGCGCCTGCTCAAGGACGGCACCTCGGTCTGGTGGCAGGTGCAGTCGCGCAACAAGCGTTCGGTGGCGCTGGACCTCAAGGATCCCGAAGCGCAGGAGATCGTGCGCAAACTGGCGGCGCAGGCGGATGTGCTGATCGAGAATTTTCGCCCCGGCGCAATGGAGGGCTGGGGCCTGGGGCCGCAGGTTCTGCAGGCTGCCAACCCGGCACTGGTCATGCTGCGCATCAGCGGTTATGGCCAGACCGGTCCGTACCGCGACCGGCCCGGTTTTGGCGTGGTCGCCGAGGCCATGGGCGGGCTGCGCCACCTGACCGGCGAACCGGGTCGCGTGCCGGTACGGGTGGGCGTGAGCATCGGCGACACGATCGCGTCGCTGCATGGCGTGATCGGTATCCTGATGGCGCTGCAGCATCGCCACAAGACGGTGGGTGCTGCTGCGCCCAGGGGCGTGGGGCAGGTGATCGATGTGGCGCTGTACGAAGCGGTGTTCAACTGCATGGAAAGCCTGCTGCCGGAATACAGCGCATTTGGCGCCGTGCGCGGCCCCTCCGGCAGCGCGATGCCGGGTATCGCCCCGACCAACGCCTACCGTTGCGCCGACGGTGCCCACGCCATCATCGCGGGCAACGGCGACAGCATCTTCAAGCGCCTGATGCATGCCATCGGGCGCGATGACCTGGGCCTGGACGCGGCCCTGGCCGACAACGCGGGCCGGGTGCTGCGGGTGCAGGAAATCGACCAGGCGATCGGTGCATGGGCTCATCAGCTGTCGGTGGACGAAGTGCTGGCGACGCTGGAGCACGCGGGCGTGCCCGCGGGCAAGATCTACACCGTCGCCGATATCGCGGCCGACCCGCATTACGCCGAGCGCGGCATGCTGGCGCAGGTGTCGCTGGACGACGGCACGCGGGTCGCGGTGCCGGGCTTCGTGCCCAAGCTGTCGTTGACGCCGGGCAGCCACCGCCGCAATGCGCCCGCCCTCGGGCAAGACACCGAAGCGGTGCTGCGCGAAGTGGGTGTGACAGTCGGGCAACTCGCCGCGCTGCGGGCGCGCGGCGTGGTCAGTTGATGCGGCCCCTGGTCAGCCCAGTGACGCGATCAGGTCGATGTATTGCTGCATGGCGGCGTCCTTCGACGTGCCTTTGAGGCCGTTCCAGGCGTCCCATTTGGCGCGACCCACCATGTCGCCGAAGCCTGGTTTCTTGTCGGTGTTGTCGCCCACGCTGCCCTGCTTGTACAGCGCGTAGATCTTGAGCAGCGTAGCGTTGTCGGGTCGCTCGCTCAGGTTTTTCGAGTTTGCCGCAGCGGCCTCGAACTTCTTTGTCAAATCGGCCATGGGTTCTTCCTTGAAGTGGGTTGGGTGCAGAAGATCGGAACAGACCCGGTTCGGGTTTGTGCACGGTATCTTAAGGCTGCCCCAGGTGGCGGCCTGGCCATCGGTCCGATAGCGGTGGCGAACAAGCCAATCGAGAGCTGTCGCCCCGGACCTGATCCGGGGCCCATGGATTGCGGCCGCTGTGATACCGGGCCTGGTCCGGCGCCGCGCTGACCGCGTCGGCATCCAACCCTCCCGGTGGGGGGTGTGTGTACTGCGAAATGCGCAACTGGCAGATCGCGCGCTTCGCCAGCGCCGGGTTTTGAAGACACAATAACGGCTTTCATCCGGTCGGCGCCCTGGCGCCCTTCCCTTTCCCGATGTCCCAGTCCGTTGGGGACAGCTCTTGCGGCCAGGCCGCACCGGCCTGTTCCGCAAGCACCAGGAGCGTTCATGGTTACCCGAATCTTTCCCGAACATGCGGCCCGCCAGCAGGCCCATGCCGCATCCGACACCGAACTGCCTGCCGCCCGCCGCGCCCGCAAGTCGGCCCAAAAGGCGGCCCGGGCCGTGCGCGAAAATGTCGCCGGCGCGCTCAACGGTGCGTTGGGACAAGGCGGCGAGCGCATGAGCAAGGTCGACACGGCCTGGTTGCGCATGGACTCGCCGTCCAACCTGATGATGATCGTTGGCGTATGGGTGCTCAAGCCGGGCATCCGGCACCAGGACCTGTGCCGCCGCATCGAAGAGCGCCTGCTGCGGTATCCCCGTTTCGCGCAGCGCGTGGTCCAGGACGCGACCGGTGCGAACTGGGTGCGCGACCGGGATTTCGACATCGGCAACCATGTGGTCGTGGAAACGCTGGCGCGCAAACCGAAGGGCCACGAGCAGGAGGCGTTGCAGGACCGGCTGGCCGAACTGGCCGTCACGCCGCTGGACAAGCGTCGGCCGCTGTGGCAGTTCCACCTGGTTGAAAACTACCTGGGCGGCTCGGCCATGATGGTGCGGATCCACCATTGCATCGCCGACGGCATTGCACTGATCGCGGTCACGCAGTCGCTCGTGGACGGCGGCACGGCGCCGCCCGCGCGCAAGCCCAAGCAACCGCATCGGGATGGCCTGGAAGGAGCCGAGGACTGGATCACCGATGCCTTGCTCAGGCCATTGACCGATGTGGCGGTGAAGGCGATCGACAGTGCCGGCAGCGGCGCGGCCAGCGCCATCGACATGCTGATGGAGCCGCAAAAGAGCATGGAAAAAGGGCTCGCTGGTTCGGTGGATCTGGCGCGCATGGCGTACCAGGTCATGCGCGACGCGGCCGCGCTGGCGTTGATGCCCGACGACTCGCCAACACGCCTCAAAGGCATACCGGGGCCGAGGAAACGCGTGGCGTGGTGCGATCCGATCCCGCTGGACGAAGTCAAGGCCGTGAGCAGGGCCCTGAACTGCTCGATCAACGACGTGTTGCTGAGCTGTGTTGCCGGCGCGATCGGCGCTTACCTGCAATCCTTCGGTGATGACGTCGCTGGCAAGGAGATTCGCGCGATGGTGCCGGTCAACCTGCGCCCGATCGAGCAGGCCTACCAATTGGGCAACCGCTTTGGCCTGGCACCCGTGGTGCTGCCGATCGGCCTGGTCAACCCGGTGGAGCGGGTGTATGAGGTGCGCCGGCGCATGGGCCAGCTCAAGGGCAGCATGCAGCCGCTGATGGCATTCGGCTTGCTCGCCGTGGCCGGCCTGTTGGTCAAGCCGGCGCAGGACGCGATGCTGAACCTGTTCTCGAAAAAGACCACCGCGGTCATGACCAACGTGCCGGGCCCGCGCGAGAAACTCAAGTTGCTGGGCTCGACGATCGAACAGAACCTGGTCTGGGTACCCCAAAGCGGCACCGTCGGCCTGGGCGTGTCGATTCTGAGTTACGGTGGCGGGGTGCAGTTTGGCGTGATCACCGACGCGAAGTTGTGCCCGGAGCCGCAGAAGATCATCGACGGCTTCGAGCCGGAGTTCGCCAAGTTGTCTTTGGTGACGTTGATGCTGCCCTGGGGCGAGTAGGGGGCCGGCCACCCGGCTGGTGCTGGTGCGCCGCCCGGCGCGGCCGCGCCCCGGGGACGCTCAGTCCCTCAACTCCGCCTTGGCCATTTCGACATCCAGCCGCTCGGCCGCATCGAAGGGCTTGAACGCCGCCGCCTGCTCGTAGAGCCGGGTGGCCTCCTTCATCTTCTTGTCGCCTTCGAGCATCACCATCGCGTTTGCGTATTCGATCATGGCGATCGCCGACTGGAAGTTGATCTTGAGTGCCTGCTGGAACAGCTGCAGGCCGACATCCTTTTTTGCGCCATAGGTCATGCTGCCGATCAGCGAGCCGACCTTGTCGATCACCTCGGCATGGAAGGCGCCCAGCGCAACGTGCGCGTCGGCATGTTTGGGCTGCAGTTTGATCGTGTTCTCCAGCGCCACCTTGACCTTGCCGCCGAGTCCCTGGGCCAGGGCTTTTGCGACGCTGATGCCCTGGCTGTAACGGCCCAGCGCGTAGGCCTGCCAATAGTAGGCATTGGGATTCTGCGGATCCTGTCGGGCTTGCGCTTCGGCGCGTTGCGCCACTTCCATGTACATCTCCAGCCGGGCCTTTTCCTTTTTCTCGAGGTAGGTGGCGTAGATGCTGGTGGCCTTGTTGGCCAGCGTCATCCCATGGGTACCGGCCTTGAGGCCGGCGTCCACCGCCTTCTGGAACTCGCCGTTGTGGAACAGGGACCAGGCTTCCAGCAGGGCGGCATCCTTTGGCAGCGGTTCGGCGTCTCCAACATGCAGCCGCGCCCAGTGCTTCGAGACACTGGCGGCGTCGAAGTTGTACTCCCCCGGATAGGGAAAGGCAGTCCATTTGGCCATTGCAATCTCCTCTGATCGTCTGGTCGTCGCCAATGCGCAATTGGTCTTGTAATGCGGCTACTTTACTTCACCGGATTGCTGTAGGCGCCCACCAGCGTGAGCAGGTGCATGCGTTGCCCCTGCTCGAGATACGGCACCAGCAGGTTGAGGACATGGTGCGCGCCGCGCAGCAGGGCGGCCTGCGCGCTTTCGGGCTCCAGCGCCTTGCGCGGGTCGCGCACGTACTCGAAGCTCAGCCAATACGTCAACACCACCACCATGCTGGTGGCGGTGGGTTCGGCCTCGCGCATGTCGATGCTCACCGCGCCGGAGCGGTTCATGCTGTCGAGCATGGTCCGTATCGACCGTGTCTTGTTCTTGAGCATCGACTGCACATGGGTTTCAAGGCGGCGGTTCTTGGACAACAGGTCGTTCAGGTCGCGGTACAGGAAACGGTACTGCCAGATCAACTCGAACAGCGAGTGCATGAAGAACCATGCGTCCTCCACGTCGCGCACTCCGTCACTGGCATTGAGCAGTTCGGTCAGGGAACGCTCGAAGCGGTCGAACAGCGAGTTGATGAGTTCGTCCTTGGCCGGGTAGTGGTAATACAGGTTGCCCGGACTGATGTTGAGTTCGGCCGAGATCAGCGTCGTGGACACGTTCGGTTCGCCAAACCGGTTGAACAACTCCAGCGTCACTTCGAGAATGCGCTCTGCGGTGCGCCGGGGTGCCTTTTTTGCCATGGTGGTCAGCCTGCCAGCGCGCGCCGGCGCACCAGATGCCCGATGTCGTCCGTCACTTCCTGTAGCGAAGCAATGGCGCGGCCCAGGCGGGTCGGCGACTTGGCGGGCGCGCAAAGATGTGCTTTCGGGTCGTCGAGCGCATCGTGGTTCAGCCGCACTCCGTGGCGCCTGAGTTTTGCCGACAGGTCGGTCTTGCGCGAGCGCAGCAACTGGCGGGTCTGCTGGTACGCGTGTTCCGCCAGGTGGCGGCGCTGCGAGTAACCGAAGGTGTTGGCCAGGTACAACTCGGGGTCGCGGTGGTCGGGCTCGATCAGGATGATGTCGGTGTCGGGGTAATTGCGCTCGTACTGCTTCATTCCGAGTTCCATGCGCGAGTGGATCATCGAGCGAAAGGTCTGGCTCAGGACGGCGGGCAAACCGCCGTCGACGATGCTCGGGATCTTGCGTTTTTCCTTGGCCAGCCCGCGCTGCATGACCTTGGGCACCAACGGCACGGTGGCGTCGAACGGCACCAGCGGGTTCAGGCACAACATCAGGTCCACCCCCTGGTCGAGCGCGACCGAGGCGTGCATGGTCTTCTTGAGTGCACCGTCCACGTAATACTGGTCTTCGATCTCGACCGGCGGATACAGCCCCGGCAGGGCGGAACTGGCCTGCACCGCCTGCGAGATCGGAATATGGTCCCAGCCAGGGCGCCCGAATGGCGCCGCCTCACCGGTGTCCAGGTTGGTGGCGACCAAGGTCAGCCGGGTCTTCAGTTGCCGGAAATCGTTGGTGAACCCCTCGCGCGCGAACATCTTCGCCAACTCGACGTGGATCTTGTGGTTCGAGAACAATCCGGTCGGCAAGCCGGCGCCGAGGCGCTCGATCACCTGGGTCAGCGACTTGCGGCCGATACTGATGCGCCACAAGGCGCTCGCCAGCAGCCCTGGCAGCATGATGGCGCGGCGCAGGAATTCATCGTAAGCCGGCACCATCAGCCAGGACGGGTCGAACGCATCGGATTTGGAGCGGTCGTTTTCGATGAACGAGGCGCACAAGGCGCGCGGCGTCATGCCGTTGGCCAAACCGGCGGCGATGAATCCGCCCGCCGATACGCCGACATAGTGGTCCAGTTTGCTGAAGTCCAGCCCGGTCAGGGACTCGTCGAGCGCGCACAGGACGCCGATTTCGTAGATCGCGCCCATCGGCCCGCCACCCGCAAGGGCCAGCGCGATGCGCGGACCGGTCCTGGGCGTCGTGGCGCCGGGTGCCCGTTCGGGCTGCGGCGCGCGGTTGGAGCCCGAAGTGTCAAGGTCGGGCCGGGTACTTGGTTTTCGGGACATGGCTCTAAAGTGTAGATTGGCCGTGGCCAGTGGATTGTTGCGTTGCAGCACGACAGCCGGTCGTGCGTTGCCGCAACGGAACAAAGAAAAAAGGCGCCGAAGCGCCCGTGGTTGGATGACGGCCTGAGCGGGAGTCCGTCATGGGCATCCTGCGGCGAACACGCTCAAGCGGACTTGCGCACGGCCTTGCGTTTCACGGCCGGTTTGGTTGCCGCGCTGGCGGTGGTTTTGGCCGCGCGCCTGGGGGCGGCTTTCGGTCCGGCTGTCTTGGCCCCAGCGTGGCTCGCGCTGGACAACTTCTGTACGCTCTTGTTCAACTCGTCGATACGCGCGATCAGCGCGTTGACGTCCTTCGCCGAGGGCACGCCGAGTTTGTTCAGGGCCTTGGCGACGCGCTCTTCGAAAATGTTCTCCAGTTTGTCCCAGTGGCCGGAGGCCTTGGACGAGATGTCGGTGGCCATGTTGGTCATCTTGCTGGTGGCTTCCGAGATCTTCTCTTCGGCAGCCGCCTGGGTCTTGCGCTGCAGGCTGGTGCCCTCCTTGACCAGCGCCTCGAAAGCCCGCGTTCCCTCCGCCTGGGCCTTGGCGAAGGCGCCCAATCCGGCCTGCCAGATCTGCTGTGCGGAGTCCTTGACCGAGCCCGTCAGGTGCGCGCCCGGGGCTTTCGTCGCGCCGGGCGCAGCGGGTGATTTGGATTTTTGCAGCTTGGTGACCATGGGGGCTCCTGGTGGTTGTGTTGACTGGAGCGCCGTTGCCACGTTGCCGCCCGGCGCGTGGGCGATACTTTAGCGACTGGCCGCTGCCCGGTGTAGGTTGGCACCACTAAAGCAGCCTGATCCGCATGCCTCGCAGCATTGGGCAAGCGCGGGTTTGTGCTGAATCGGCGCCAGCGGGTTATCGGCAAGAATACCCGCAGCGACAACGCCCGAAGCATCCACCTGGACTAACTGGAGATTCCCCATGCATTATTTCGTGACCGGCGCGACCGGGTTCATTGGCAAACGGCTGGTCAAGAAGCTGCTGGAGCGCAAGGGCGCGGTGGTGCATTTCCTGATTCGCAAGGAGAGCGACAACAAGGTCGCCGCCTTGCGCGAGTTCTGGGGTGTCACGGCGGCGCGTGTGGTTCCGGTCCACGGGGACCTCACGAGCAAGCGGCTCGGGCTGTCTGCCGACGCCATCAGGACGCTGAAAGGCAAGATCGACCATTTCTACCACCTCGCCGCGGTCTACGACCTGGGCGCCGACGAGGAAAGCCAGATTGCCGTAAACATCGAAGGCACCCGCAATACCGTCGAGTTGGCCAAGGCGATCGATGCCGGCCAGTTCCACCACGTGAGTTCAATTGCAGCGGCCGGCCTGTACGAAGGCGTGTTCCGCGAGGACATGTTCGACGAGGCGGAGAACTACGAACACCCGTATTTCATGACCAAGCACGAAAGCGAGAAGATCGTGCGCAAGGAATGCAAGGTGCCGTGGTCGGTCTACCGGCCGGCCATGGTGGTGGGCGACAGCACGACCGGTGAGATGGACAAGGTTGACGGGCCCTATTACTTCTTCAAGCTGATCCAGCGCATGCGCCAGTTGCTGCCGCCCTGGATGCCGTCGATCGGGCTCGAGGGCGGGCGCATCAACATCGTGCCGGTGGATTTCGTGGTGAACGCGCTCGACACCATCAGCCACAAGCCGGGCATCGCCAAGAAGTGTTACCACCTGGTCGACCCGGCGGGTTACCGGGTCGGTGATGTGCTCGACATCTTCAGCAAGGCGGCCCATGCCCCCAAGATGAACCTGTTTGTCAATGCGGCCCTGCTTGGGTTCATTCCGCGCAGCGTAACCAAGGGCCTGATGGCATTGGCCCCGGTGCGGCGGGTGCGCAATGCGGTGTTGAAGGACCTGGGCGTTCCGGCGGACATGTTCACGTTCATCAACTACCCGACACGTTTCGATTGCCGCGAAACCCTGGCCGCGCTCAAGGGAACAGGCGTGGAGTGCCCCAACCTGAAGGACTACGCCTGGCGCCTGTGGGACTATTGGGAGCGCCACCTCGACCCCGACCTGCACATCGACCGCTCCCTGCGCGGCACGGTCGCCGGCAAGGTGGTGCTGGTCACGGGCGGCTCGTCCGGTATCGGCCTGGCCGCGGCCCACAAGTTCGCCGACGCCGGCGCCACCACCATCATCTGCGGCCGTGATGTGGACAAACTGGAAGAGGCCTGCAAGGAGGCCAAGGCCAACGGCTACAGTTTCGTCGCCTACCCGGCCGACATCGCCGACATGGCCGACTGCGACCGCTTCACCCGGTTGTTGAACGACAACCACGGGGGCGTGGACTTCCTGGTCAACAACGCCGGTCGTTCGATCCGCCGTGCGATCGAGTCGAGTTACGACCGCTTCCACGACTACGAACGCACGATGCAGCTGAACTACTTCGGCTGCCTGCGCGTCACGATGGGCATCCTGCCCGGCATGGTGGCCAAGAAGAAGGGCCATGTGGTCAACATCAGCTCGATCGGCGTGCTGACCAACGCCCCGCGATTCTCGGCCTATGTGGCGTCCAAGGCCGCGCTGGACGCGTGGACGCGGTGCGCGTCGAGCGAGTTCGCCGACCAGGGCATCTCGTTCACGACCATCAACATGCCGCTGGTGCGCACGCCGATGATCGCGCCCACCGGCCTGTACAACAACGTGCCCACGCTGTCGCCCGAAGAAGCCGCCGACATGATCGCGCAGGCCTGCATCTTCAAGCCGGTGCGGGTCGCGACCCGGCTCGGCATTACCGGCCAGCTGTTGCACGCGCTGCTGCCGCGCGTGGCGCAGATCGCCATGAACACCAGTTTCCGCATGTTCCCCGACTCCAGCGCCGCCAAAGGGGCCAAGCCCGGAGACAAGCCGGTCAAGCAGCAGTTGTCGCCGGAGGCGGTCGCGATGCAGCAGATGATGCGCGGAATCCACTTCTGACGGGACGCGGAGCTGCGCCGCAGGGGATGCGCCGCGCAGCCCGCTTCCGGGGGTTGGCAGCGGCAATGGGATAATTCCTGGCTGTCACTTACCTTCGAATATGCGCCACTACCCCGCCCCCATCGTTGATCGAAAAATCCGGTTTGCGCTTGTGGGCTGCGGAAGAATCGCCAAGAACCACTTCGCGGCGCTGCGCCAGCACGCGCAGCGCGCCGAGCTGGTCGGCGTCTGCGACATCGACCCCGCGGCAAGAGACGCCGCCGCAGCCGAAACCGGCGCGCAGGCTTACGGCAACCTCACCAGCATGCTGGCGCAGGCCGATGCCGACATCGTCGTCCTGACCACGCCGAGCGGACTGCACCCCGAGGAAACCGTCGAGATTGCCGCGTCGGGTCGCCATGTCATGACCGAAAAACCGATGGCAACGCGTTGGCACGATGGTTTGCGCATGGTCAAGGCCTGCGACGACGCGGCGGTGCGGCTTTTCGTGGTCAAGCAGAACCGGCGCAATGACACGCTGCAACTGCTCAAACGCGCCGTAAGCCAGGGCCGGTTTGGCCGGATCTACATGGTCAACATCAATGTCTTCTGGACCCGTCCGCAGGAGTATTACGAAAGCGCGGCGTGGCGTGGCACCTGGGAGTTCGATGGCGGCGCGTTCATGAACCAGGCCAGCCACTACGTCGACCTGCTGGACTGGATCGTCGGGCCGATCGAAAGCATCCAGGCCTATACGGCGACCCTGGCCCGGAATATCGAGGTCGAGGATACCGGCGTGATCAGCGTGAAGTGGCGCTCCGGCGCACTCGGCTCGATGAACGTCACGATGTTGACCTATCCCAAGAACCTGGAGGGCAGCATCACGATCCTGGGCGAGAAAGGCACCGCCCGCGTCGGCGGTGTAGCCGTCAACGAGATACAGCATTGGGAATTTGCCGAGCCGCATGCTGACGACCAGAAGGTGAAACAGGCGAGTTACGCGACCACGTCGGTCTACGGGTTTGGCCATCCGCTGTATTACGACAACGTGATCCAGGTGTTGCGTGGCGAGGCCCTGCCGGACACCGACGGGCGCGAAGGCCTCAAGTCGCTGGAGGTGCTGATCGCCATGTACCTGTCCGCGCGGGATGGCAAGCGTGTGGCCTTGCCGCTGGACTATTGACCGTGGGCCCGGTCATTCACGCGACGGCGATCGTCGACGAAGGCGCGCAGATCGGCGACGGCACGCGGGTCTGGCACTGGGTGCATGTCAGCTCCCAGGCCCGCATCGGCGAGCGGTGCTCGCTGGGGCAGGGCGTCTATGTCGGCAATGACGTGGTGATTGGCAACAACGTCAAGATCCAGAACAACGTGTCGGTCTACGACGCCGTGTCGCTAGAGGACGATGTTTTCTGCGGCCCCAGCATGGTGTTCACCAACGTCTACAACCCGCGCTCGGCGGTGGCGCGCAAGGATGCGTACCGCCGTACGCTGGTGCGCCGGGGTGCGACGCTCGGCGCCAACTGCACCATCGTGTGTGGTACCACCGTCGGTGAATACGCATTTGTCGGGGCCGGCGCGGTGGTCAACAAGGATGTGCCGGCCTATGCCCTGATGGTCGGTGTGCCGGCCAGGCAAATTGGCTGGATCAGCCGTTACGGCGAGCGCCTTGACCTGCCCCTGCAAGGTGATGCCGGCGCCACCTGCCCACATACGGGTGACCGTTACCAACTCAGCGGCAAAGTCTGCTCGCTGTTGTAATGAAAGAAGACTTCATGAGCGCGGTACCAATGGACAAAGCACTTCCGAAGGTCGAGTTCGTCGACCTCAAGGCGCAATACCGCGCGCTGCAGCCCGGCATCGACGCCCGCATCAAGCGGGTGCTCGAGCACGGTCAGTACATCATGGGGCCGGAAGTGGCCGAGCTCGAAGACAAGCTGGCGGCTTATGTGGGCGCGCAGTATTGCATCACCTGCGCATCGGGCACGGAAGCGCTGCTGATGTCGCTCATGGCATTGGGTATCGGCCCGGGTGATGAGGTGATCACGACACCCTTCACATTTGCCGCGACGGCCGAGATGATCGTGCTGGCGGGAGCCAAGCCGGTATTCGTCGACATCGAGCGCGACACCTGCCTGCTGGATGCCTCGAAGATCGAGGCCGCCATCACCACGCGGACGAAGGCCATCATGCCGGTATCGTTGTATGGCCAGGTGTGCGACATGGACGCCATCAACGCCATCGCCGCGCGCCATGGCAACATCCCTGTCATCGAAGACGCCGCCCAGAGTTTTGGCGCGGGCTACCGGCTGGGCGACGGCGGAACGAAAAAGAGCTGCAACCTGTCGACCATCGGCTGCACCAGCTTCTTTCCCAGCAAGCCGCTGGGATGTTATGGCGACGGCGGGGCCATCTTCACGAATGATGCAGTCCTGGCCAAGGCCATGCGTGAAATACGTGTGCACGGGCAGGAGCGGCGGTACTACCACACGCGTGTCGGCGTGGGCGGGCGCATGGATACCATCCAGTGCGCCGTGCTGCTGGCAAAGCTGGAGCGCTTCGACTGGGAGGTTCAGCGCCGCCAGGTGTTGGGGGAGCAATACCGCCAGATGTTGTCTGAAAGCGGTGTGCCGCTGCGCCTGATTGCCGTGCGGCCAGACCGCGACTGCGTCTGGGCCCAATTCACGGTGCTGGTCGACGGCCGCGCGCAGCTGCAGCAGCAGCTCCAGGCGCGGGGCATTCCGACTGCGGTGCACTATCCCCTGTCGCTCAACATGCAGCCGGCCTACCGGCATCTGTGCTGCCCCGAATGCACACCCAACAGCCATTGGGCGGCGGAGCGGGTGCTGAGCCTGCCGATGAGCGCGGACCTGGATGACGCGGTGCAACGGCGCGTCGTTGAAGCAGTCGCGGGTAGTTTCGCCGCCTAGTGTCTTGTCGGCAGCCGGCGCATGCTTTTCAACTCCTATGTTTTTCTGTACCTGTTTCTGCCCCTCGCGCTGCTGCTGTTTCAATGCTCCCTTCGCCATGGGCCGCCGCGTACCCCGACGCTGGCCCTGATTGCTCTCTCCCTGCTCTTCTATGCCTGGTGGAGCCCGCTGTACCTGTTGCTGCTGCTGGCGTCGATCGCAATCAATTTCTGCGTTGCCCACCTGATACATCGCGGCGTTTTGCACGCCGCACGGTGGGTTGTTCTGGGGGTAGGCGTCAATCTTGCGCTGCTCGGGTTTTACAAGTACCGGGGATTCTTTTCGCAGATCATCAATGATGTGGCCGACCGGCAGCTTCTGCCCATGCCCGAGTTGTTCCTGCCCCTGGCGATATCGTTCTACACCTTTCAGCAAATTGCCTTTTTGGTGGATGTGTACAGGAGGCATATCGATCCGCCGCCTGCGCTGATCGACTATGCCGCTGCGGTTACGTTCTTCCCGCACCTGATCGCGGGGCCCATCGTCCAGTACCGCGAGATACTGCCCCAGTTCCGCTCGCTCCAGGGGCGCCGCGTGTCGGCGCAGGGAGCGGCGCAAGGCCTTGCCTTGCTGGCAGTGGGATTATTCAAGAAGACCGTTGTCGCCGACAGCTGCGGCAGGTTGGCCGACCTGTTTTTCGCCGCGCCCGCCGGTGTCGCATTCGGCACCGCGGACGCGTGGTTGGCTGCTTTGGCCTTCAGTTTGCAGCTTTATTTTGATTTTTCAGCCTATTCAGACATGGCTCTGGGATTGGCGAGCCTGTTCGGCATCAAACTGCCAATGAACTTCAACTCGCCGTACCGGGCACAGAGCATCACCGAATTCTGGCGCCGCTGGCACATCACTCTGGGTGTTTTCCTGCGCGATTACCTCTACGTGGCACTGGGCGGCAATCGAAAAGGCAATTGGCGCACCATGGCCAATCTTTTCATTACCATGGCGCTGGGCGGCTTGTGGCACGGTGCCGGCTGGACCTTCTTGATCTGGGGTGCGTTGCATGGAGGTTATTTGATCGTGCATCGCGCATGGGTTGGTGCAGGGATGCGTTTGCATCCCGTTCTTGCCTGGTTGTTGACAATGTTGGGCGTTGTGCTGGGCTGGGTCCTGTTCCGCTCGGACAGTGCGGCCAAGGCGCTGGAAATGTACCGGGTCATGTTGGGATTGGCCGATGTACCGAGCCATCTTTATGGCACGGCCGATATCGCGACGTTATTGACGGCGTCCCTGGTGGTTCTGGCGCTGCCAAACGCCGTGAAATGGATCCGGGGCGAGACACGTTGGTCATTCGAAGCCAACTGGTTTCAGACCGGCTTTGTGGCGGCGCTGGCGTGCATCGGCTTGATGCAGGTTGGCAAGACGCGCGGCTTTATCTACTTCAATTTCTGATGGCCAACGTATATCGTCGATTCTTGGTACTGGTAGGCGCGGCCTGTGTCGTGACCGTCGGACTCGCCGCGGCGCTTACGCGTTACGCGGACCCGTACTGGCTAAACGACGCTCGCACGCTGCGGGAGGACTCGCCTGCGCTCGATGTACAAATGCGGCTTTCGAAGGCGTTGCAACTCATCGGCCGGGAATGGGAAGTTCCACTGAAGGTGGTTTTCATCGGTAGCAGCACGGTCTATCGGGGACTCAATCCGGCCGCGCTCGATTACCCCGCAGGCGCTGTCTATAACCTCGGGATTTCCAGCCTGCGGATGCAGGAGGCCAGGGCCTTTGTCCAGCATATGTTGTTGTTCTCGCGGCCGGAAATGGTGCTGATAGGCCTGGACTTCTTCCAATTCGACGGAAGCATTCAAACCGAGGCCGGCTTCGACCCGGCACTCGGCACCTATTCCACCGCCGTTGAAATGTATCTGACCTCTGTCGCGTCAACGAATGCGATCGGCGGCTCGATTCGCGCGCTCAGGTCGACGCCGGATGGAGATGGACCGTGGTCGCGGGATGGCTACAAGAAGACCGCACCACGAAGAGCGGCGGCGATAACTACGCAACTCGACAATGCGCTGAAGTTCTACCAGGGGGTGGATACCAGATTGCCGGCGCCGTACGAACACCTGCAGAAAATCATCGTGATGTTGAAGGAGAAGGGTATCTCCATCAAGTTGTACCTGTCGCCGGTTCACCCTCGGTATCTGTCTGCCATCCGTTCAGCAGGCAAGGAGCCACAGTATCTGGAGTGGAAGCAACGGGTTCGGGACATCGCCGCCAGCCATGCCTTGCCGCTGCTGGAGATCGACAAGGCGCATCCTTTTGCCGACGCCGCCTTTGATGGAGACAGCGGTTTCAACGATCCAACGCACTTTTCGGAATGGGTTGGCACGATGATCATGCGCAGCATGGGAGTGCCGGTGCGCGCTGCGCCAGAACCAAAGAGCTGGAGCTAAGGTTGCGACTGCGATTCCTGCTGGCTGCGTATGGTGCGGCCGCGATTTCGTTCCTGGCTTCGCTGCTCAGGGATTATTCCGTCATCAACTTCTCAAACCAGGACAAACAGTTCTTTCAACTGCTTTATGTTGCCTCGATGGCGGCGGGTTTTGGCGTGAATGCGATTGCGCTTGGCCGTGGTGTGCTGGGACGAGGCGCGCTCGCGGTTCTCGCGCTGCTGGGTATCGTAGTCATACTTTCCATGTTGCCGGAACCAAGCGCCGATTTCAAGGCCGTGGTTCTGCTGGTTTCGATATTGCTGATGTGGATCGCTGGCGCCCAATGGTCACGCGCCCTGATGGAGCATGGAAGGGTATTTTCCGGCAGGGTCCGGGAAGCGATCTCGTCCGTGGTCCTTGCCGGGTTGGTGGTTGCGGGGCTCGGCGTGCAAATCTCCTTTCTTGTGGCCGTTGCGGCAGGCACGGTGTTTTCCTGGACCATGTGGACGCTGGTCCGCCCAACGGCCGCGAGCTCCGGCCGGTCAGGCAATTCGCTGGTGGATATCAGGAACCTGATCCAGAACGTTTTCTTGACGAATATCGCAACCTTTGCAATTACCTATTGGGCCCTGGTGCAAACCGGGAAAATGGGCGATGTTTTCGGCTTTGAAATCTCGACCGCGGTGCGGTTCGCCATGTATATTTACCAGATACTGACCATAGGCTCTGTCGTATTGGTCTCGCCAAAATACAAACTGAAAGCGCCCAAGCGGCTTGGGTTGCTGATCGCCGTCGCAGCCAGCGCGTTCATCGGCGCGCTGTTCATTCCTCTGCAAGCGGCGTTGCTGCTGATTCCGTTGTCCGCTGGGGCGACGCATTATGGTGTCGTGCTCTTCCTGCAACGCAATCCAGTCAAGCGGGGCTAATATCCAAGGTGAAATGGAAGCACACGGTAGAGAATCGCTCCTGTTGTCCTGGGTTTGCAATAGTCAACTCGTGTATTGGGCAATAGTTTCCAACGGGCGATCTGCCGGCGCCCATGGCCACCGGTTCCGGAGAAATGGCGGCCTTCCTCAATTGGATCGCGATGGCGCCGTGCGGACCGTGACGCGTCGCGAAGTGACCGCTCCCCGACAGAAACCATTGTGCGGGTCACCAGCATGAAATTCTCGGCCCGCCATGGCGTGCAGATGGATTCCATTGTCGAGTTTGCCCCGTCCTTCGGTTGGCTCGGCTTGATGTTGTTGCCGCTGGCCTTCCAGTATCAGGATCTGCATGAGACAGGGCGGGCGCTCCAACTTGCGCTGGTATCTGGTATCGCCGCTTTGCTGTTTCTGGCCGATTTGCTGTGTTTCAACAAAGCCATCAGGAGGCCGCCGGGAATCGACCGAAGCCCCGCAAGACCGTGGTTGGTATTGACCGGGCTCGGCTTTTTGTTGCCGGTCGCGGCACACTTGTTTTTGATGCCGAAGATACCGCTGCTGGCGGTTTTGTTCGACAAGGACGCAACGGAACACGCACTGACACTGCTGCGGCTCAACTCGACCAAGCTGCTGGCCGTGCCACCGATCGCCAACTACATGTTCAATTGGGCGATGGTGGTTTTCGCGCCGGTCTACATCGTGGTGGCGCTTTTTACCGGCCGTTGGCGCCAGGCGGTACTGGGCTTGGTCCTCGCGAGTTTGTATGCGGCGGCCACGCTGGCACGGCTTCCACTGGTTCTGCTGTTGGCTACCTGTGTCGTCGCATCCTGCGTCGTGCCCGGTCCGGCCAGGAGGAGTCTGTGCGTGGGCCTGGTCTGCCTTGTATTGCTCGGATTTGGTTTCATCGGTGTGTTGTTTGCCTCCGGCACCTTGGTGCATCTAAAGAGTGCTGCAGCCCATGCGCAATCCCCGGCGCTGGCACAAATGATGCCCGATGACCCGCGGCGCGCATTGACCTACGGCGACAATTTTCGCTTTGAGCCTGACCCGGCGGAGCTGCCACGTTCCAAAGTGCAGACCATGCTGGAATATGTCGTATACCGGGCATGGCTGACACCGTCCGACGTGTCGAACCGCTGGTACCAATATTTCATCTATGTGAAAAAAGAGCCTCTTGGTCTGCGCAATTTCTTTCCGGCACCACGCGACGCAGCCACGGAAGCTCCAAGCCGGGCGGTCGGACTCTGGGCCTACAGGGCGCGGTTTCCGCACAAATACTGGGACACGATCAGTGCCTACGCATCCTTCGACGCCGACGCGTTTGCCCATGGGGGAGTTCTTGGGGTGGCAGTCGCGGCGATCCTGCTGTCGCTCGCCCGAGTGGGCGCCGCCTATCTGCTTACCGCGCATCCGGTGGGGCTGGCCAGTTATGGCGTGTTGTTGAGCGTGCTGGCCATATTGCCCTCCTCGGCCTCGCTGCAGGCCATATTTGGGGCGAACGGGCTGTTCCTCGTCTTGATCGTATTGCTGGGCATTCGACTGCTGGGATATCCGGGCAGAGGCAAGGCGGGTGTTGCCGGGGGCTCGTTGTGACCAACCTGTGCGCGCTGTGAAAAAGCCATTGACGGTCTGGCTGCTGCAAACCGGTGAGCCCCTGCACAGCGACGCCGGCAATCCGCGGCCCATGCGCGGCATGAATCTGGCCAATGCCCTGGTCGACGCAGGGCATAACGTGGTGTTGTGGAGTTCCGCGTTCTACCACCAGGAAAAGCGCCATCGCAGCCATGACGCCCAGAGGATCGTGGTGTCCCCGCAACTCGAAATTCGCCTGGTGCCCAGCCCCGGCTACACGCGCAACATCGGCCCCGGCCGGCTCTGGGACCATGCTGTGCTCGGATACCGGCTGCAACAGTTGCTGAAGCGGGAAACAGCGGCTCCCGATGTCGCATTCATCGGATATCCCCCCATCGAAACGGCAGCGGTCATGACGCGGTGGCTGTCGTCGCGTGCGGTGCCGTCCCTGATCGACGTCAAGGACCAGTGGCCCACGATTTTCACCAAGGCTCTGCCGGCATTCTTGAGGCCATTGGGTGAAGTGTTGCTGCTGCCCTATTTCCACCTGGGCAAGCGGGCCATGCGCGACGCGACGGGCATCGTCGCCATGGCAGAGGATTTCTTGCAGTGGGCGCTGGCTTTTTCTGGCCGCACCCGGTCTGGGGCGGATCGGGTCGCCTATTTGACGACCCCGGCGGGGCAGGTCTCTGCGGCCGATCTGCAATCCGCGCGGGCCCGGTGGGATGCCTTGGGCGTCGTGGCGGATGGACGGGCCCGCGTCTGTTTTGTCGGATCGCATTCCCAGGCATTCGACATGGCGCCGGTGGCCGAGGCCGCAAGGTTTTTTTGCGCGCCGGACCGACGCTGCGAGTTCGTGATTTGTGGTGACGGCGACAACACAACCCAGTGGCGCAGCCTGATGTCCGGTCTGCCCAATGTCGTGTTCCCCGGCTGGGTGGATCGCCCGCAGATCGAGGCGCTGGCCGAGCGATCGCTGGCGGCGCTCGCGCCATACCACAACACCGAGGATTTCATGATGAGCGTGCCGAACAAGGTCATCGACTCACTGGCCCTCGGGCTGCCCGTGATCAGTCCCTTGCAGGGCGAAGTGGCGCGCCTGATCGCGACACATGGGGTGGGTTTGAGTTACGGCACAGGCACGGGCCTCAGTTTGGCGCAGTGCCTGGACCGGCTTCTGGAGGACCCGGTTTGGCGCCAAAACGCGGCCAGCAATGCATCGCGGCTGTACCGTGACGAGTTTTCTTTCGACATCGTGTACGGGGGGCTGGTGCATCACCTCGAGGCGCTCGCGACGCGTGGTCAAGCGGATGTCGGCCATGGATAACGACAAGCGCGTTGAACTGGAGCGATACGACATGCGGGCGCAGGCCCAGCTTGCGACCGGCGAAGCCGCACCGGCGGACGGCTTCGGCGCCGCCGGCATGCGCGCCTACCTCCGCGCGCCGTATCTGCATTACGAGGCGTCCATTGGAAGGCTGGTACTGCCCCAGCACCAGGTGCTGGAACTGGGGGCGGGTGCCGGTCTGCATACGCTGGCGTTGGCCAGAACCGGAGCCCGGGTCACCGCGACCGACATCTCGCCGCACGCGCTTGCCTTGCTGCAGCAGCGGTTGCACGGCGTGGGCCTGCATGTCGGCACGCAGGTCGCGGATATGGAGGCGCTGCCTTTTGGCGACGCGTCGTTCGACGTGGTGGCGTGCGCCGGCTGTCTGAGTTACGGCGATCCATCGCTGGTGGATGCGGAAATCAGGCGCGTCTTGCGCCCAGGCGCGGCGTTCATCTGCGTCGATTCGCTCAACCACAACCCGATCTACCGGCTGAACCGTTTGATACACTGCTACCGGGGTGAGCGAACAAAAAGCACACTGGAACGGATGCCGGATGTCGGGCGAATTCAGCGCGTATCGCGGCATTTTTCCACTACGGAGACGCGTTATTTCGGGGCGCTCACTTTTGCCATGCCGGTGCTGGCCCGTATCGTGCGAGACCAGCGAGCGCAGTCCTTCTCCGACTGGTTTGATCGGGTTGCGAACGTGGAGCGATCCGCCTTCAAGTTCGTCTTGGTCGGCAAAAATCTGGTCAAGCAGTAATCGTGTTCTGGAAGGCGCAACGGAACGGTTGCGCCTGGATGCTGGTGATTTATTTGGATGACTTGAAACATGAAGACAATTCCGTTTTTCCCCTATGCCGACCTGTTCAAGCGTGACGAAGCGGCGCTGACAGAAGTGATGATGGGTGTTTGCCGCCGCGGCGCATACATCCTGCAGCAGGAATGCCGCGACTTCGACGCCAACCTGGCCAGGTTCATGGGCGTGAAACACGCATTCGGCGTGGCCAACGGCACCGACGCGATCATCATCGGGCTCAAGGCGGTTGGCATCGGAGCGGGTGACGAGGTCATCCTGCCGTCCCATACCTACATCGCGACCGCGGCCGCGGTGCATATGGTCGGGGCGACGCCGGTACTGGCCGAATGCGGGCCCGACCACATGCTGGACGCCAACGATGTGGCAACCCGCGTAACACCGAAGACCAAGGCGATCATGCCGGTGCAGATCAATGGCCGGACCTGCGACATGGACGCGTTGCAGGCGGTCGCCGACCGGCATGGAATCATGATCGTCGAGGATGCTGCGCAGGCGCTGGGTTCGCGCTTCAACGGCCGTTGCGCCGGCACATTCGGAAAATTCGGCACCATCAGTTTCTATCCGGCAAAGTTGCTCGGGTGTTTTGGCGACGGTGGTGCGATCGTGACCAACGACGATGAAGTTGCGACACAGATTGTCCTGCTCAAGGACCACGGTCGAAACGCCGATGGACGCGTGGTGGCCTGGGGCTACAACTCGCGCCTGGACAACATGCAGGCGGCGGTGCTCGACTACAAACTCAAGTCCTATCCGCGGGAAATCGAGCGCCGCCGCGCGGTCGCTGCGCGCTACCAGGCCGGCCTTGGCGATCTGGCACAACTGGCGCTTCCACCGGCGCCAGGAGTCGACGCGCGCCATTTCGACGTATACCAAAACTACGAACTGCAGGCCGATCGGCGCGACGAACTGCGTACCTATCTCGACCAGCATGGCGTCAAAACCATAGTCCAGTGGGCCGGCACGCCGGTGCACCAGTTCAAGGAACTGGGATTCACGGTCGACCTGCCAGTCACCGATGCATTTTTCAAGCGTTGCATGATGCTTCCGATGAACTCGGCCGTGACCGACGATGAGGTGGATTACATCGTTCGCACCGTTCGGGCGTTCTACGGCAAGTAGGTCATGAACGACTGGTCCCTCGGCAATCTGGCCGATCCCGCCTGTTGCCAGCAGCCAATAACCGTTGCCGGGCAGGACACTGGCGTCTTGCTTGGCCAGCTGCAGATGATGCTGCGTATCCGGATGGCCGAACGCCGCCTGGCCGATGGCCGGCGCGATGGTTTGATCGGTGGCCCGGTCCATCTCGGAGTCGGGCAAGAAGCCGTTGCCGTCGGTGTTGCCGCCGAGTTGCGCAAGACCGACCGCGTGTTTGGGGCGCACCGCTCGCATTCACACGTGTTGTCCATGGGGTCCAGCCTGCATCGCCTGTTCGCGGAGATCCTCGGCAAGGACACCGGGCTGTCTCGCGGCATGGGCGGATCCATGCACCTGTGGGACCAGCCGAACGGCTTTTACGGCTCAGTGCCGATCGTCTCGGGAACCGTGCCGCTGGCCGTGGGTGCCGCGCTGGCGGCCAAGCTGCAGGGTGGTGGCAATGTCGGCGTGTCGTACCTCGGTGATGGCGCGGTGGAGGAGGGTGTGGTGCACGAGTCGCTCAACCTTGCGCGCATGCTCGAGGCGCCGATGCTGTTCGTGGTCGAGAACAACCTGTTTGCCAGCCACATGCATATTTCGTTGCGCCAGCCCAAGGAGGCGACCGCGCGCTTCGCGGCGGCCAATGACATTTCCTTCGAGATCGTCGACGGCAACGACGTGGTGCAGATGCGCGCCGCAGCCGCGCGGCTGATCGGCCGGGCGCGTGCCGGGAACGGTCCCGGTTTTCTCGAGGCCGTGACCTACCGCTGGTACGGCCACGTCGACTGGCGCGAAGACATCGATGTCGGTGTCAATCGCAGCTCAGGTGATGTGCAGGCCTGGCGCAAGCGTGACCCGATCGCGCGACTGGTCGCCGGGATGCTGGCAGCGGGCCTGCTCGACCTGCAACAGCTGGCGGCGATGGAAGCGGCAATTGCGGGCGAGGTCGCCGAGGCCT
>JANMYG010000810.1:0-2482 GCA_031381865.1 Betaproteobacteria bacterium
TGGTCGCCGGTTTCGTCGCGGATGAATTCGACCAGGTCGCAGGCATGGCGAAACTCGCCTTCGGCGCCGTAGGGGCTGGGCATGTCGCCGCGCAGGGCCACGATGCGCTTGATGCCCATGTCGCGCAGCACGGCCAACTGCGCACGCACATCCGCCTTGGTGGCGCCGACGCAGGCGAAATGTGGCGCCGCCGCGATACCTTCGGCCAGCATTTCCGCCACTGCCGCAAAGGTGCCCTCCTGGGTGGACCCACCCGCGCCATATGTCACGGAGCAGAAGTCCGGCTCGAGCACATGCAGCTCGCGCCGCACCGCGCGGATCTTCTCGGCGCCGTCGGCAGTACGGCCGGGAAAAAATTCCAGGCTCACCGGCAGCTTGGATGTCGTCGTCATCGGATGTACTCCCGTCAAGATCTTGAAAAAATGAAAAACTCGCGGTTGCCGTCGCCGCCCTGGATCGGAGACTCGAAATACGCCAGCACCTTCAGGCCCAGCGCCGCGTGTGCGGCCCGGACACGCTGCTCCACCACGGCGAACATGGTCACGTCGGTGACGATGCCGCCCCGGCCCACCTGCCCCGGCTGCAGCTCGAACTGCGGCTTCACCAGCATCAGCACGGCACCGCCGGCCCTGAGCATCAGCACGGCCGCCGGCAGCACCAGGGTCTGCGAGATGAACGACAGATCGCCGACGATGGCATCGAAGGCCAGGGCATTCGCATCACCGGCCGTGCCAGCGAAGCCCAGGGCACTCGCACCACTGGCGACCCTATCGTCAGCCGACAACGTCGCGGCACTGCCGGTCGCGTGGAACAGCCGGGCATTTGTACCAATGGCGACGGTGTCGTGCGCCAGCACATTCGCCTCGCCGCTGAAACGCGATTGCACCAGTGCGGCCGCCACATCCTCGCGACGCAACTGGCGCGCGTTCACGCGCTCGATGCAGGTCACGCGGGCATCCGAGCGCAACTGCTCGTGCAACTGCCCGAAACCGACGTCCACCCCGACCACATGCGCCGCGCCATGGCGCAACAGGCAATCCGTGAAACCTCCGGTGGACTGGCCCAGGTCAAGACACAGGGCGCCCGCAATCGACAGGCCGACCCGCCGCAGCGCGCCTTCGAGCTTGAGCCCGCCGCGCGATACGAAGCGCGCCTCCGAGTCGTCGAGCAACGCGATCTCGGCATCCTGCGCCACCTCGTCGCCATTCTTGGCGGCGCGTTTCCACGCGCCGTCGGACTTCCACTGCACGCCCGAAGCGATCAGCCGCTGGGCCTGCGAGCGCGTACTCGCCAGGCCGCGTTGCACCAGCAATTGGTCGATACGCATCATGTTCCTCGGGCGCTCGTGCGCCATCTGCGGTTGGCACCTCGATCCAGTGCCGGTCCAATGTTGTCAGGCCTGCCATCCCGCGCCCGACCCACCCCTATCCTCGCGCCAAAGCTTGCCATCCCGGCCAGTGTTGTCATCCCGGCACAAGCCGTCATCCCCGCCAGTGTTGTCATCCGGGTCAGCGCCCTCATCCCGGCGAATGTTGTTGTCCGGGCCAGCGCCCTCATCCCGGCCAGTGTTGACGCACCGACCAACGTTGACGTACCGGCCGGTGATGTTGTCCGCACCCATGTTGTCATCCCGGCGAAGGCCGGGATCCATGCATCGCGGGTCAGACCCGCAATGGCACGCGTCTGGCGCACCCTGCGTCGCCGGGCCGAATCAATAACGGTAGCTGTTGGCCTTGTACGGGCCGGCCTTGGACACGCCGATATAGGCGGCCTGCTCGTCGCTCAGTTCCGTCAGCACCGCGCCAACCTTCTTTAGGTGCAGGCGGGCGACCTTTTCGTCCAGGTGCTTGGGCAACACGTAGACCTTGCCGACCTTGTATTCCTTGGGTTTGGTGAACAGCTCGATCTGGGCGATCGTCTGGTTGGCAAAACTTGACGACATCACGAAGCTCGGGTGTCCGGTGCCGCAACCCAGGTTCACCAGCCGGCCCTTGGCCAGCAGGATGATGCGCTTGGACGGCGTCTTGCCCTTGGCCGGGAAGATCACATGGTCGACCTGCGGCTTGATCTCTTCCCACTTGCATTTTGCGAGCGAGGCAACGTCGATCTCGTTGTCGAAGTGGCCGATGTTGCAGACGATCGCCTGGTCTTTCATGGCCGCCATGTGTTTGTAGGTGATGACGTTCTTGTTGCCGGTGGCCGACACGAAGATGTCGGCCTTGTCGGCGGCGTAGTCCATCGTCACGACCTTGTAACCCTCCATCGCGGCCTGCAGCGCGTTGATCGGGTCGATCTCGGTCACCCATACCTGGGCGCTCAGCGCACGCAGGGCCTGGGCCGAACCCTTGCCCACGTCGCCGTAACCGGCGACCAGCGCCACCTTGCCGGCGATCATCACATCGGTGGCGCGCTTGATCGCGTCGACCAGCGACTCGCGGCAACCGTACAGGTTGTCGAACTTGGACTTCGTCACCGAGTCGTT
>JANMYG010000839.1:0-3782 GCA_031381865.1 Betaproteobacteria bacterium
AAATACCGCTTATCAGGAAGAATACATTTATCGCGTGCCGCTACTTGACTTCGTGGGAAGTCCCTGTAAAAGGAGGAGCCCGCAAGGGCGGGGGACAGCCGCGGAGCCGAGCGCCGCACCGGCCTGATCCAGCGACCGAAGCAGCCTGTACGGGCGCAGGACCGCCGCGAAGCCGAGTGCCGCGCCGACCTGATCCCGTACACCGCCATGCGTCGGCAAACGCGATTGAAGGTCGGTCGCGCACGGGCCACCTGCTGGTTTTTGGATGGCATGCCGCAGGACACCCGCAGCGCGCGCGCAGTACCATCGGTGCTCGCCACCCAGGAGGAGCCATGACCCGCTACTGGCTGATGAAATCGGAACCGAGCGAATGCGCGATCGACGACGCCATGGCGGCCAGGCGCCACACCGTGCCCTGGACCGGCGTGCGCAATTACCAGGCGCGCAATTTCATGCGCGACGACATGTCGGTCGGCGACGGCGTGTTGTTCTACCACTCGAGTTGCCCGCAGCCGGGGATCGCCGGCATCGCGCGCGTGGCCTCGGCCAGCAAACCCGACCCGACCCAGTTCGACCCGAAGTCGCCGTACTTCGATGCCGCGTCCAAACCCGACAACCCGCGCTGGTTGCTGGTCGACGTGCAGGCGCTGCGCAAGACCCGGCTGCTGGCGCTGCCTGAACTGCGCGCGGTGCCGGAACTGGCCGACATGGTGTTGCTGCGCCGGGGCAACCGCCTGTCGATCACGCCGGTCAGCGACGCGCACTGGCAGCTGATCGTCGCTCAGATGCTCGCAGGCTGACCGATGCCGATCGACCGTCGCACGCTGTTGGCGCTTGCCTTGGCCGCCCCATTCGTCGCCGCGCCCGCTGTGCAGGCGCGGGCCAGGCGCCGGGTGCGCCGCGTCGCCTACGTCTGGCTGTACGGATTCGGGCCGTACGCCCCTTATCCCGAGCAGTTCCGCGCCCGGCTGGCGCAACTCGGCTGGGTCGACGGCCGCAACATTGCGGTGCTCGAGCGCGAGGCCGGAGGCAGCCCGCAGCGGCTCGACGCCATCATGGCCGCCCTGGTGCGCGACCGGGTCGACGCGATCGTGGTGATGGGCGCCGCAGAGGCCGGCGCGGCACGCAGGCGCACGTCGACGATACCCATCGTCATGGCCGCCGTCGGCGACGCCGTGGCGGCAGGTCTGGTGCAGAACGCGGCACGTCCCGGCGGCAATGTCACGGGCGTGTCCGGCACCGCGTTGCCATTGAGCGCCGGGCGCCTTGCGCTGCTCAAGGAGATCGCTCCCACGCTGACCCAGGCCTGCGTGTTGTGGAATCCGGCACGGCCCGACAGCAGCCTCGAGGTCCGGGCGATGCAGGATGCCGGCGCACGCAGCGGGATCACGGTGCAATCGAGCGAGGTAGCCACGCGCGACGAGATCAGCGCCCGGCTCGACACCATGGGGTCGGACGGCACGCAGGCGCTGCTCGTCGTAGGCGACACGATCGTCACGTCGGCGCGGCACGCGCTGGTGGCGCGCGCGGCGCTGTCGAGGTTGCCGGCGGTCTATGACGACCGTGTCTTCGTCGAGGCCGGGGGCCTCATGTCGTACGGGCCGAACCTGCGCGCCATGCACCGCCGCAGCGCCGATTACGTCGACCGAATCCTGCGCGGCGCCAGGGCAGGTGAGCTGCCGATCGAGCAGCCGACGAAATTCGAACTCGTGATCAACAAGAAGACCGCGCACGCACTCGGCCTGACGATTCCGAACAGCCTGCTGCTGCTGGCCGACGAAGTGGTCGAATAAGGCGCGCAGCTGCCGTCTTGGCGTCTCGCGTGATGGCCGACGCCGCGGTCAACGACCCTTGCGCGCCCGAGCCGCATGCGCCGGCCGCGTACCGGCCACCTGCCGCGCACCGACCACCTGCCGCGCACCGACCACCTGCCGCGCCCCGACCACCTGCCGCGCCCCGACCACCTGCCGCGCCCCGACCACCTGCTGCGCCCCGACCACCTGCTGCGCCTCGGCGCGCAGCCAGCGCATGAAGTCCTGGGCGTCGGGGTTGTGCGTGGCGCGCGTCGAGCCGACGACGAAATAGGCGCGGCGCGACGCGCCGGTGCCGCGAAACGGCGCCACCAGGCTGCCGGCGCGCATCAGCTCGGCCACCAGCGGCAGGCGCCCGATGGCGACCCCATGGCCAGCCACGGCGGCCGCGATCGCGTCGTTGTAGTTGGTGAAACGCATGGTGTTCTTGCTGCGCATTTCCGCCAGGCCCATGATCTCGAACCAGGGCGCCCAGTCGGCTGTGGGCGCGACATCCTGCGGCGCCTCCATGGTCAACACCGTGTGGTGCACCAGGTCGGCCGGTGTCCTGAGCGGGCGCGAGCGGTCGCGCAGCAGCTGGGGCGCGCACAGCGGCAACACCGTTTCCTCGAACAGCGGCTCGCCGACGCCATCCGCGGTGCGGCAAAAACGCACCGCCACGTCGATCTGGCTGCGCTCGATGTCCAGCAGCTCGAGCGTGGCCGACACCCGCACATCCACCTGCGGATGGTTGGCGGTAAAGCGGGCCAGCCGCGGTATCAGCCACAACGACGCAAAACCGGGGGTGGTCGTGACCGACACCTGGCGCGGCTGGGTGCTGGCGCGCACGCTGGCGGTGGCGTCGCGCAGGCGCTCCAGGCAATCGACCACCGCGCGATGCATCGACCCACCGGCGCTGGTCAGCGCGAGCGCGCGGTGCTGGCGCTCGAACAACAACACGCCCAGGCCTTGCTCCAGCTGCTGGATCTGGCGGCTGACCGCGGACTGGGTCAACGCCAGCTCGTCGGCCGCGCGCGTGAAGCTCAGGTGCCGCCCGGCCGCCTCGAAGCTGCGCAACAACTCGAGCCGGGGCAGCGCCGAGCGCGGCACGGCGGCACGGACAGGCGCAGGTGGCGGTGGCGCTGGCGGTGGCGGGGATTTCGCATTCCTTGAGTGCATGTCAGACATTCCAATTCACCGTTTGCAAAGGGTGATTCTAGTATCTACAGTCATTCTCACCAAGCACTCGAAAGGACCCGCCATGGTTACCACCACCACCCGCCTGGAACTCGCACTGGCCAAACGCGCGCTGTACCAGCTTCCGCCACAAGCACAGCAGATCACCTGCCGCGGCGGCAGCTTGTGGATCACGCAGGACAACGACCAGCGCGACACCGTCCTGGCGCCGGGGGAATCGTTCACGGTCGGCGGGCGCCGCAAGGTCATCGCCTACGCGCTCGAGCCGGCCACGTTCACGGTATGCGTCGAACGCACCGCACCGGCCGCCGCGCGGCCGCTGTTTCGCAGCCCGGCCGCGCGCGGACTGGTGCTGGAATGATCAGGCCGGCGCAGCGCCGATGCGCTGCAACGACAACCGGTCCAGCAGCCAGGTCAGCGCCAGCGCCGCGAGCGAGAGGCCCAGCACCAGCGCGATCCAGAAACCCTGCGCACCCATTGCCTGCACTGGGTGCCAGGGCAACCAGGCCGGCGCCAGCCCCAGCACAACCCCCAGCGGCAGGCACAGGCCCCAGAACGCCGCCAGGTGGATCAGCATTGGCGGTCGGGTGACCTTGTAGGCGCGGATGGCGCAACTGGCCGACACCTGGGTCGCGTCCGACAACTGGAACAGCGCCGCCAACAACAGCAGCTGCGCGGCCAGCGCCGCGACCGTGGCGTCGCTGGTGTAGGCATGCGCGATCTGCGTGTTCAACAGCGCGATCAGGGCCGCCGACACCGAAGCCACCACCAGCGCCAGGCCGACCCCGACCCAGG
>JANMYG010000867.1:0-2876 GCA_031381865.1 Betaproteobacteria bacterium
GTTTCACCAGTTCGGTGGCGATCGTGTTCCAGGCCGCGCTGGCGTTTGGCGCGACACCGGCCCAGGTGTCTTCCTGGATGTGGGCGCTGGGCCTGGGCATGGGCCTGTGCACCCTGGTTCCGTCCTGGTGGCTGCGCAAGCCGGTCATGGTCGCCTGGTCCACGCCTGGCGCCGCGGTGCTTGCCACGGCCGGCCTGTCCGGCGGTTTCACGATGGCCGACGCCACCGGCGCCTTCATCGCCTGCGCGGCGCTGATCACGCTGTTCGGCGTCACCGGCTGGTTCGAAAAGATCATGAACCGCATCCCGGTGCCGATCGCGTCCGCGCTGCTGGCCGGGGTGCTGGCCCGATTCGGCCTGCAGGCCTTCGTCGCGGCGCAGACCGCGCTGGTGCTGGTGTTGCTCATGCTGGGCAGTTATCTGCTGGCCCGGCGCTTCGTGCCGCGGTATGCGGTGCTGGTGACGCTGGCAGTGGCGGTGGTCCATGTGGCGGCGCGCGGCCAGCTCGCGCCGTTCGGCGTCGGGCTGGGCCTGGCGTCACCGGTCTTTACAGCACCGAACTTCAGCTGGAGTGCCATCGTGAGCCTGGCGATCCCCTTGTTCGTGGTGACGATGGCGTCGCAAAACCTGCCCGGTGTGGCCGCCATCCGGGCCGCCGGTTACGCCGACGCCGATGGCATCCCGATCTCCCGCATCATCACGCTCACCGGCCTGGCGACATTGGTGCTGGCGCCTTTCGGCGCCTTCGCACTCAACCTCAGCGCCATCACCGCGGCCATCTGCATGGGGCGCGAGGCGCACGAGGAACGCGACAAACGCTACACCGCCGCCATGGCCTGCGGCGCCATCTACGTACTGATCGGAGTCTTCGGCGCCGCCATCACCGGCGTCCTGAGCGCATTTCCCGGGGAACTGGTGGCGGCCATCGCCGGGCTGGCGCTGCTGGGCACGATCGGCAACGGGCTGGCCACGGCGCTGCAGGACGATATACACCGCGAGGCCGCGGCGATCACCTTTCTGGTCACGCTCAGCGGCGTCGTCATCGGCGGCGTCGGTTCTGCGTTCTGGGGCGTGGCGGCCGGTGCGGTGGCGATCGCGGTGCAACAATACGGGCGCCGCGCCACCTGAACCACCGACACCCATGCACATTCTCTTCATCGCCGACCCGCTCGAATCGTTCAAGATCGCCAAGGACAGCAGCTTCGCGATGATGCGCGAACTGCAACGGCGCGGGCACCGGATATCGGCCTGCGAACCGGCCGACTTGGTGTGGCGCACCGGCGGCGTGGTCAGCGCCTGGGTGCGCAACATCACGCTGACCGGCGACGCGCAGCGCTGGTTCGAGCCGGTGCCGACCGGCCCCGGAACGCAGCAACCGGCGCTGAAGGACTTCGGCGCGGTGCTGATGCGCAAGGACCCGCCGTTCGACTCCGAATACTTCTATGCCACGCACCTGCTCGAACAGGCCGAGCGCGAAGGGGCCAGGGTCTTCAACCGGCCGCGCGCGCTGCGCGACCACCCGGAAAAACTCGCCATCATGGAGTTCGCGCAGTTCATCGGCCCCACACTCGTGACGCGCAACGCCAAGGACATCCAGCGTTTCCATGCCGAGCACCGCGACATCATCCTCAAGCCGCTCGACGGCATGGGCGGCATGGGCATATTCCGGGTCCGGGAGGACGGGCTCAACCTGGGCTCGATCACCGAGACCCTCAACCGCGGTGGCGCACTGTCGGTGATGGTGCAGAAGTTCCTGCCCGAGATCACGCAGGGCGACAAACGCGTGCTGGTGGTCGGCGGCAAACCGGTGCCGTACAGCCTGGCGCGCATACCGCAGGGTGACGAGGTGCGCGGCAATCTCGCGGTGGGCGGCAAGGGCGTCGCGCAGCCGCTGTCTGCGCGCGACCGCGAGATCGCCGAGGCGCTGGGCCCGGTGCTGGCAGCGCGCGGCCTGCTGCTGGCCGGCGTCGACGTGATCGGCGACTGGGTGACCGAGATCAACGTCACCAGCCCGACCTGTTTCCAGGAGATCAGCGACCAGACCGGCTTCGATGTGGCCGCCATGTTCGTCGACGCGCTCGAAGCCGCCGTCTGAAAACCGGCGCCTACACCTGCACCGCGAAGGCCGGCACGACCGTGCCGGACAAGAAGCCCGCCTGCCCGGGCGAGCTGACCTATTTCGAGAATGGCAAGAAAGGCTTGCTCGGCTGCAGGCCCTGAGCGGTGGCTGGACAACCCCGCGCGCAGCGCGCTGCCGGCTCAACCGGCGGCCAGCAAAGCCGCGTGCGGCGCCAGCGCCGCCTGCATCGGGCTGCCGTCGACGAAGGTCACCAGTTCGCCGGGCGCCAGGCGGGTCCAGCTTTCGTTGCGGGTAAGTGGCTCGGTGACCACGATCGCGAGCCGGTCTTCGGGGCCGTTGAGTTCGGCCAGGTCGACCTTCACGTCCTCGTCGCGCAGGTGCACTTCCGAAAACGGATACTGGCGCACCAGGTAGTGCAGGTTGGTGCTGGCATGCGCCCACAGCGCCTGCCCGTTGCTGAGCAGAAAATTGAAGGTGCCGTGGCGCGCGATCTGCGGCACCAGTTCGGCCAGCGTCAGGCTGAGTTCGCCCACGCTGGGCACGCCGGCGTGCGATTTCGCCAGTTCCTGCAGCAGCCAGCAAAACGCCAGTACGCTGTCGGTGTCGCCCACCGGCTTGAAGCTTCCGTGCAGCGCGGGCGCGAAGTCCTTCAGGTCGCCGTTGTGCGCGAAGACCCAGTAGCGACCCCACAACTCGCGCACGAACGGATGGCTGTTCTCCAGCGTGACCTGGCCGACCGTGGCCTTGCGCACATGGGCCACCACGTTGTGGCTCTTGATCGGATAACTGCGCAGCAT
>JANMYG010000097.1:0-3717 GCA_031381865.1 Betaproteobacteria bacterium
CTGCAGCTGCGTCTGCTTGTACAGGTTGTTGAGCACCACCTCCGGCACTTCGCCGCGCTTGAGTTCGATCACCAGCCGCATGCCCGACTTGTCGCTCTCGTCCTGGATGTGGCTGATGCCTTCGATCTTCTTCTCGTGCACTAATTCGGCCATGCGTTCCTGCAGCGTCTTCTTGTTGACCTGGTAGGGCAGTTCGTCGACGATGATGGCCTGGCGCTGGCCCTTGTCGATGTCCTCGAAGTGGCATTTGGCGCGCATCACGACGCGGCCGCGGCCGGTGCGGTAACCATCCTTGACACCGTTGATGCCGTAGATGATGCCGGCGGTGGGGAAGTCCGGCGCCGGGATGATCTCCATCAGTTCGTCGATCGACGCCTGCGGATGGCGTAGCAGGTGCAGGCAGGCGTCCACCACTTCATTGAGGTTGTGCGGCGGGATGTTGGTGGCCATGCCTACGGCGATGCCACCCGAGCCGTTCACGAGCAGGTTGGGCAGCTTGCTGGGCAGGACCAGCGGCTCTTTTTCAGAGCCGTCGTAATTGGGCCCGAAATCGACCGTCTCCTTGTCGATGTCGGCCAACATCTCGTGGGTGATCTTGGCCAGCCGGATTTCGGTGTAGCGCATCGCCGCGGCGTTGTCGCCGTCGACCGAGCCGAAGTTGCCCTGGCCGTCCACCAGCATGTGGCGCATCGAGAAATCCTGCGCCATGCGCACGATCGTGTCGTAGACCGACTGGTCACCGTGCGGGTGGTATTTGCCGATGACGTCGCCGACGATGCGGGCCGACTTCTTGTACGCCCGGTTCCAGTCGTTGCTGAGCTCGTGCATGGCAAACAACACACGCCGATGCACCGGCTTGAGGCCGTCGCGCGCATCCGGCAACGCGCGGCCCACGATCACGCTCATGGCGTAATCCAGGTAGCTTCGCCGCATTTCCTCTTCAAGACTGATTGGCAGGGTTTCTTTGGCGAACTGGGTCATGAAAAAGGCTTTTCGACGGGAAACGCCGATTTTAGTGCCTGGCGATTGTCGTTAACTGGCAACAAAAGCTGGTGATCGGGACTTAGTCCTACACGATCGCGGCCCGTTCTGGCTTGTCTGCCGATATGTGTATGGCACAATACAAAGCATGCCTTGGGTGGTGGTCACCAGAGGCTCCTAACACCTCGCAGCGTCGCTGCGGCTTTTGTCTCAACGAGGAGAACCATGAAAAAACTGAACAAAGTGGCAATGTTGTTCGCTACTGCAGCACTTGCTACCGCGGCTGGCGCCCAAACAATCGATAACTGGCGCAATGGCAGCTCCGAGTTGGTCTGGAGGAATGGCAGCAACGAATTGTGCTGGCGTGACAACTTCTGGACCCCAGCTACCGCTGCTCCAGGTTGCGACGGTGCCATCGTGGCGCCCCCGCCAGCGCCGGCACCTGCGCCGGCACCTGCGCCAGCTCCAGCGCCGGCACCTGCCCCGGCGCCCGTGGCTACGCCTGCTCCAGCGCCTGCTCCTGCTCCGGCACCTGCTCCCCAGCCGCCGGCTGCTACCAAAGTGACCTACGCTGCAGACGCGTTCTTCGACTTCGACAAGTCGGTGCTCAAGCCTGAAGGCAAAGCCAAGCTGGACGATCTGGTCGGCAAGGTCAAGGACATCAACCTGGAAGTGGTGATCGCCGTGGGCCATACCGACTCCGTCGGCAGCGATGCCTACAACCAGAAGTTGTCTGTGCGCCGTTCGGAAGCCGTCAAGGCGTACCTGGTGTCCAAGGGCATCGAAAAGAACCGTGTCTACACCGAAGGCAAGGGCGAGAAGCAACCGGTCGCCGACAACAAGACGACCGAAGGCCGCGCCAAGAACCGTCGTGTAGAGATCGAAGTCGTCGGTACCCGCGCCAACAAGTAACTGGTACCAGCCGCCGCAAGCATTCGTTGCAGAATGCTTGGCCAGACCCCGCTTCGGCGGGGTTTGTCGTTTCTGGGTCCTATCTGATGGCCCTGACACGCAGGACGATACCCCTATTGCCGATAATCCAGGGATGACTTCAAGTACCAACGTCGATCCGGCCGAATTGGCCAAATTCTCCGACCTCGCCCACCGCTGGTGGGACAAGGAAAGCGAGTTCCGGCCGCTGCACCAGATCAACCCTTTGCGCCTGGAATGGCTCGCAGAGATTTTTCCGCTGGACGGCAAGCAGGTGCTCGATGTCGGCTGTGGCGGCGGCATCCTCGCCGACGCGATGGCGCGAAAGGGCGCGCAGGTGCTCGGTATTGATCTGGCCACCAAGGCCCTTCGCGTGGCGCAACTGCACGCCCTGGAGGCGCAGACCTCCAACGTCGCCTACCGCGAGGTCAGCGCCGAGGCGCTGGCGCTTGAGCAGCCGGGCAGCTTTGACGCCGTCACCTGCATGGAAATGCTGGAGCATGTACCAGACCCGGCGTCCGTCGTGCAGGCTTGCGCGGCGCTGGTCCGCCCGGGCGGGTGGGTCTTTTTTTCCACGCTCAATCGCAGCGCGAAGTCGTTCCTGTTCGCCATCGTTGGTGCGGAATATGTGCTGAACCTGTTGCCGCGCGGCACGCACGCCTATGCCCGGTTGATACGCCCGAGTGAACTGGCGCGCCATTGCCGGGCCGCCGGGCTGGAACTGCTGCACACGCGCGGTATGCAGTACAACCCCCTGACGCGGCGCTACTGGATGAGCGACGACACGAGCGTCAACTATCTTTTCGCGACCCGCAGGCCACTGGAACCAGCCCAATGAATGCGACGACACTTCGGTTCGATGGCATCCGGGCGGTGCTGTTCGACCTCGACGGGACGTTGATCGACAGTGCGCCCGATCTTGGCGCGGCTGCCGACAAGATGCGGCTGGACCGCGGACTGCCGTCGCTGGCGCCGCAGCGTTACCGGCCGATGGCGGGTGCGGGCGCGCGCGGCATGATCAGCGTCGCATTCGGATTGACGCCCGAGCATGCCGATTTTGCAGCCCTGAAGGAAGAGTTTTTTGTCAACTACGAACGCTGCATGACCCAACGCACCTATGTTTTCGAGGGCGTGCAGTCTCTGGTCGGCCAATTGCAGCGCCGCGGCATGCGCTGGGGCGTGGTGACAAACAAAGCGGCCCGTTTCACCGAGCCGCTGACACGTGGCATAGACCTGTTCGCGGGCGCAGCCGTGGTCATCAGTGGCGACACCACGCCGCATGCCAAACCGCACCCCGCGCCGTTGTTCGAAGCTGCCCGACGCCTGGCGTTGGTACCGTCGCAATGCGTGTACGTTGGCGACGACGAGCGCGATATCGCGGCGGGGCGGGCGGCAGGCATGGGTACTGTCGCGGCAACCTATGGCTACCTCGGCACCCGGACCGACGTTGCGCAATGGGGTGCACACGCCGCCATAAATTCTCCCCTGGAGCTATTGGAATTGCTGACAACGGCCTAAAATACCCAATGAGGGGCTGCATTGGTTTCGACGTGGGTACGGAATCGCTGTGGTGCATGTCGAGCTGAATGCGCTCGTAAAACAGATTCAAACAAACTAACTGCAAACGACGAACGTTTCGCACTCGCTGCTTAATAACCAGTGAGCCTTACAACGGCAGGCCGGTGGGCCGGGCAAGGGTGTCCTGATCGCAAGGTGGGGACGTCCAGGCTGTGAGGTTATTCACATCGGCTGGCGCTGGACCGGGTACCTTGGTCTGGAGCGAGAAAATAGGGTGCTGGCGTCCTG
>JANMYG010000876.1:0-4335 GCA_031381865.1 Betaproteobacteria bacterium
TTGCGCACGGTGCCACCCGCGTCGTTCTGCAGGAGGGCGCCGCCACCCTGCGCGCCACCTTCGCATTGCCCGCCAATCCGGTCGGCCGGTATGTCAACCTGGACGTGGCATTCAAGGAGACGCAAAAACTTCCGGAAGTGGCGCTGATGCGCATCGGGCGGGTGCGCGTGCCGGCATTGCTCTGCAATTGGCTGGTGCGCAGCGGTCTTGCGCGGCTGCAGGCCAGCGCGGACTACTCCGCGGCGGCCGACGTGATCAAGCAGGTGAGTGCCGGCGGCGGTGTGCTGAGCGTGGTGTTCGAATGGAACGAAGCGGTGACCGGCCAACTCCGGGCGGCGCTGGTGCCGGCCGCGGACCAGGCACGCTGGCAGGTGTACCAGGCGCGCCTGGTCGAGTTGACGGGACCATCGGTCAAGGGACATTTCATGACGCTGGACCAGTTGCTGGTGCCGTTGCTGCAACTCGCCGCGCAGCGTGCCGCCAATGGCAACGCACTGGATGAAAACCGTGCCGTGATACTCGTGCTCACCTTCTATGTGAATGGCAAGGGCCTGGCGTCCCTGGTGCCGCAGGCGCGCGACTGGCCGCGGCCGCTGCGGCGCATCGTCACGCTGTCCGGGCGCACCGATTTTCCGCAGCATTTCACGATCTCGGCCGCCTTGGCCGCCACTGCGGGCAGCCCGCTGTCGGATGCCGTGGGCCTATACAAGGAGGTCGACGACGCCCGCGGTGGCAGCGGCTTTTCGTTCAACGACATTGCGGCGGACCGCGCCGGCACGCGTTTTGGTGAGTTGGCGGTGGCCAGCCAGGCGGGCGCCACCAAGTTGTACCGCGAGGTGGCGCGCGGCCTGAGCGAGGGCGACCTGATACCCGATGTGCGGGACCTGCCCGAGTTCCTGACCGAGGCCGAGTTCAAACGCCGGTTCGGCGGTATCGGAGCGCCGCCCTACCTGGAACTGCTGGCCGAGATCGAGCGCCGTCTGGGCGCATTGCGGCTGTACCGTTAGCCCCGCGGACCAGCCCGGGCCGGGTCGATGCGGCTAAAATCGCGGTTGCTCTTCCGAACCAGACGACCAAGGAATCCCATGTCCACCCCCTCCAGCGACCACGATGCCCCGCCAGCCGACGCGGTGGAAAGAATAGTGCCGTTCATGCCGCTGGTGTTGCCTGTGGCCGGCGCGGTGCTGATTTTCCTGCTGGCATTCATCGCAGTTTTCATGGCTTGACGGCACGGCGCCGGCGCGGCCTACCCGGCCGACTGCTGGCGCACCGGCATGATGTGGATTCCGCGCGCCGGAATCGACACCACCAGACAATCCCCCTTGCTGGCGCGCATGCCGCGCAACGCAGCGGTCGACAAATTCAGCGTCAGCCGCTGACCGGGTAGTTCCTGCGGCATGAGTGTGCACAAACTGGTTTCGCCCAAAGCCAGTACTTCGACCAGCGTACATGGCACGGTGTTGTGCGGCCCCTGCGGGTCGCCGGGCGACGGCGGCGCGGCAGGCAAGTCGACGTCCACCGACTCGCCGGCCACCACCCAGGTCACGTCGACGCCGTCTTCCAGCCGGTTCTTGTCGATCACGCGCAGGATGGCGCTGCCGCCTTCGGGTCGGTCAATCCATTCCAGCCGCCCCCATCCTGGCGCGTCGCGACGGAAGTGGCCGTGAAAATGGTTCTGGATTCCAACCAGTTCCGCCACCCGTGCATTGCGTGGACTCGTGAACACGCGTTGTGGCGTTCCGCTTTGCAGGGTTTCGCCAGCGTCCAGGATGACGATCCGGTCGGCCAATTTGCGCGCTTCGGCCAGATCGTGCGTCACCAGCACCATCGGCGTCGACTGGTCCTGCCGCAGTGCGGCCAGTTCCCGGTACAAGGACTGGCGCGTTGGCGCGTCGACCGCCGAAAACGGCTCGTCGAGCAACAACACGCCGTTGCCCTGGGCCGGATCCCCGGGCCATGCCGGTGTCACGCGCATCAGCGCACGGGCCAGCGCCACGCGCTGTTGTTGTCCGCCTGACAGTTGGTTCGGCCGGCGATCGGACAAGGAGCCCAGTCCCAGACGTTCCAGCGTCGCATGCGCCCGCGCTGCGACGCGCGGGTCGGCGCCGGATGCCCCAGCACCGATGACGGTGTTGTCGTAGGCGCTCAAATGCGGGAACAGCGCGTAGTTCTGGAATACCAACCCGACACGCCGCTGCTGTGGCGACAAATCGATGCCGCGCTGGCTGTCGAACCATGCCACGCCGCCTTCGGCCACGCGGCCGGTGAGCGCGCCGCCCTGCAGCAGGCCGGCGATCGCACGCAGCAGCGAGGTCTTGCCGCTGCCCGATGGCCCGACGAGCGCCACCAGTTCGCCCTGCTCGCACTCGAACTCCGCCGCCAGCCGTGGCCGTCTGGCGTGCTGCACTCTAACCTGGAGTCTGGCCATGGCCTACAGCAGCTTCAACGCAAGCGAGTGGTCAAGGCTCTTGCCGCATACCGGTGGTCGGATGCAGGCGCTCACTGACAAAAACCAGCGTCAGTGCGAGCAAGGAGAACAGGACGAGCGACAAGGCCATGATGTGGGCGCCGGCCAGATCGAAGGCCTGCACCCGGTCGTAGATCGAGATCGACAGCGTTCGGGTCTCGCCGGCGATGCTGCCGCCCACCATCAGGACCACGCCGAATTCGCCCAGCGTATGGGCCGCGGTCAGCGCGATGCCTGCCAGCAGGCCGGGCCAGGCCAGCGGCAATTCGATCTTGAGGAAGGTCTGCCAGTGGCCGAGGCCTGATACCCAGGCGGCTTCACGCAGTTGGTGCGGAATCGCCGAGAAGCTGCGCTGTAGCGGCTGGACCATGAACGGCAGGTTGACCAGCACACTGGCCAACAACAAACCTTCGAAGCTGAATACCAGTTGCAACCCAAGATGGCGCGCCAGCCAATCACCGGCCATCGAGCCCCGCCCCAGCAACACCAGCAAGTAAAAACCGATCACCGTGGGCGGCAGCAGCAGCGGCAGCATCAGCAGCGCTTCCAGCGCCGGTTTGGCGCCCCAGCGCGTGCGCGCGAGCCAGCGTGCCAGCACGATGCCGACCGGAAGCAGGACGACGGCGGTCATCAGCGCGAGCAGCAGGGAAACGCGGGCGGCTTGCCAGTCCATGGCCTTGATTATGTGGGACCGGTGCCGCGCCACGCCTGCATCCCGTGGTGCTGGCGTGCCGACCTCAGGGGCTGGAAAACCCGTAGCGCGCCATCAGCGCGCGTGCTGCCGGCATCTGCAGGAAGCGGAACAACGCGTCGGCGGCCACGCCGGCGGACTTGAGCAGCACCATGCGCTGGTGCAACGGGTCGTGCAGGCGCTCGGGCAATGCCAGGTGCTGGTCCGGTTGTGCTACCTCGGGCGCAAGCGCCAGCGACAGCGCGGTGAGCCCGGCCTGTGCGGCGCCGCTGCTGATGAAGTGGGTGGCCTGGGCGATGTTTTCACCGAGCACCAGCTTGGGTTGAACCATCTCCCACAGGCCCAGCGCCAACAGCGCTTGGCGCGCCGCCCGCCCATACGGTGCGTGCTCCGGGTTTGCCAGTGCGAACTTGCTCACGTGTTTCCAGCCGGCCCTGAGCCCGTTCAGGTTGGCATCGAGCCGGATGTCGGCGCCGGGGGCGATCAGCAGCGCGATGCGCCCGGTCGCGTAGCGGGTGCCCCGGGCCAGGTCGGTGTCCGGCGCGCCGGCATGGCCGGCCGGCGCACGCGTCAGCCCGGCCTTGGCGAGTTCGAACACATAGGACTCGTCGGCCGACATGAACAGGTCAACCGGTAGTCCATAGGCGATTTGTCGCGCGAACTGGCCCGATGATCCGAAGCGCAGTGCCACCGCCTGCCCGGTCTGGGCTTGAAACAGGCTGGCGATGTGCGCCAGCGCGAACTTGAGGTCGCTCGCCGCGGCGACCTGCACCGGCGCTGCCGGGCCGGCGTGCTCCTGCGCGCTGCGACTCCAGCCCGACAGGCCCGGGCCGACGGTGGATGCCGCGATGCGCGCGAGGACACGGCGGCGTTTCATGCAGGCTGCCGGCGGGCCGGATTTGCATGCATAACTTCATGCAAGTTTTGCATGTCTATTGTTGGTAACCGCATGGTAACTACAAACCCTGTTCATAGAATTGTCTTGTGAGGCGGTTGGCCGCACCTGAAACACCGTCGCGCACCGGGACCGCGCTCCCAGCGGCCGGCGCACAGGACAACATCGCAACAAGAGGCAGCACAAGGTCCCGGATCGAGCCATTTTCTCAAAGTGGATGCCAGACAGGCATCGATCGCCAGGCATTGCCCCTGGCCCACTTTGAAAAGACGACTTCTTACC
>JANMYG010000004.1:0-12857 GCA_031381865.1 Betaproteobacteria bacterium
GCCCGCACCGGCAAGATCGGTGACGGCAAGGTGTTTGTGTACGACCTCGAACAAGTGGTGCGTATCCGCACCGGCGAAACCGGAAAGGAAGCCCTGTGAAAAAGTTGCTCATCTCCCTGGCCCTGGGCCTGGGACTGCTCGTTGGCGGTGCCGCCGCCATCGCCCAGACCACCGCCGCCGCACCGGCGGCCTCGGCTGCCGAGGCCAGCGCATCTGCGCCGGCGGCGCCCGCCGCGCAAGCGGCCCCGGCGCCGGCTGCTGCGGCCTCGGCTGCGGCAGCACCTGCTCCGGTTCCGAACAAGGGCGACGTGGCATGGATGATCGTGGCCACCGCGTTCGTGATCATGATGTCCATACCCGGGTTGGCGTTGTTCTACGGCGGCCTGGTGCGCAGCAAGAACATGTTGTCGGTGCTGATGCAGGTGTTCGTGACGTTCTCGATGATCGTCGTGTTGTGGTGCATTTATGGCTACAGCCTGGCGTTCACCGAGGGCAACCAGTTCGTCGGCGGGCTCGACCGCATCTTCATGAAGGGGTTGTTCGATCCGATGAAGGGCGAGTTCGCCATGGGTGCCACCTTCAGCAAGGGCGTCGTGATCCCCGAGTTGCTGTTCATGGCGTTCCAGGCCACCTTCGCGGCCATCACCTGCTGCCTGATCGTGGGTGCCTTCGCCGAGCGCATCAAGTTCTCGGCCATGCTGCTGTTCATGGCGCTGTGGTTCACCTTCAGCTACGCGCCGATCGCCCACATGGTGTGGTTCTGGATGGGCCCCGACGCCTACGCCACCAAGGAGGTGGTGGATGGCCTCAACGCCAAGGCCGGCCTGATCTGGCAATGGGGCGCGCTGGACTTCGCCGGCGGCACGGTGGTGCACATCAACGCCGCGGTGGCGGGCCTGGTGGGCGCCTACGTGATCGGCAAACGCACCGGTTACGGCCGCGAAGCCATGGCCCCGCACAGCCTGACCCTGACCATGGTCGGCGCGTCCATGTTGTGGGTCGGGTGGTTCGGTTTCAACGCCGGCTCGGCGCTGGAAGCCAACGGAACCGCCGTGCTGGCTTTCATGAACACCTTCTCGGCCACGGCCGCGGCGGTGCTGGCCTGGTGCCTGGGCGAGGCGCTGATGAAGGGCAAGGCCTCGATGCTCGGCGCAGCGTCGGGCGCGGTCGCCGGCCTGGTGGCGATCACCCCGGCCTGCGGCAACGTCGGCCTGATGGGCGCCATCATCATCGGCTTCGTCGCCGGCTTTGCCTGCCTGTGGGGTGTCAACGGCCTCAAGCACATGCTCGGCGCTGACGATTCGCTGGACGTGTTCGGCGTGCACGGTGTGGGCGGCATCGTCGGCGCGCTGCTGACCGGCGTGTTCAACAACCAGGCCCTCGGTGGCCCCGGTGTGGTCGGCGACTGGGTGACCGTCGCGGTCAGCTCGGTCCCGGTCATGGACCAGGTCTGGGTGCAGTTCAAGGCGGTGTTGCTGACGATCGTCTGGTCCGGCGTGGTGTCGCTGGTGGCCTACAAGGTGGTCGACCTCGTCATCGGCCTGCGTGTCAGCGAAGAAGACGAGCGCGAAGGCCTCGACATCACTTCGCACGGCGAAACCGCCTACAGCCGCTGAACCACGGCCGCGGCCGCGACACCGGCTGGTGTCGTGGCCGGGCGGCGCCGCAGAGTGTGCTCAGGGGGGAACGGAATCCGCGCAAGTCCAGGCTTGCGCGGATTTTTTTCGGGTTGCACTCAGCATGCACAATGCACCCAAGGAGCAGCGTGCACCATGACGACATCGACCACCCTTGCCTGCGGCCCTTTGCGCTGCGACATCGTGCCCGGGCTCGGCGGCGCGATCGCCGGCCTGTGGATCGACGACATCGCGGTACTGCGCTCCACACCCGGGGCAGCGCTGGCGACGGTGCGCGACTCCGGCAGTTACCCGCTGGTGCCCTACTCCAACCGCATCGCGCATGCCACGCTGAAATGGAACGGCACCAGCCACCCGCTGGTGCAGAACTTCCCGCCCGAACCACACGCCATCCACGGCGTCGGCTGGCAACGGCCCTGGAGCCTGCTGGAAGCCCAGCCGCAGTTTGCACTGCTGTCGTTCGAGCACCGTCCCGATGCCGACTGGCCATTCGCCTTCGACAGTTCGCAAGCCTTTCGCCTCGGCGCCGACGCGCTGGAGCTCACGCTCAGCGTCACCAACCAGTCGGCGCAGGCGGCGCCGTTCGGGCTCGGCTGGCATCCGTATTTCGTCAAGCGCGCGCGCAGCCGCATCGCGTTCGACGCCACCGGGCGCTGGGAAATGGGGAGCGACAAGTTGCCGACCCACCGCGTGCCCTCGCGCGGGCTCGACGTGGACTGCGCCGCGCTGGATGTAGACCATTGTTTCGACGGCTGGACCGGTGTGCTGCACCTGCGCGACGAACTGCTCCATACCCGCCTGAGTTCGAGTCTGGGCCGGCTGGTCGTGTTCACCAACGACCGGCGCAACTTCGTTGCGATCGAGCCGGTCAGCCATGTCAACAATGCCGTCAACATGGACGCGGCGGCGGCCGACACCGGCGTGCAGACATTGCAGCCGGGCCAGTCGATGACGGCCCAGATGCGCATCGAAGTGGAGAAGGTCGCATGAACTGGCAAGCCGTCACGCGCGAGCCCGATGAACTGGGCGAATCCCCGTTCTGGCACCCCGGCGAGGGCCGCCTGTACTGGGTCGACATCCCGGCCTGCAAGATCCTGCGCGCCGATGCAGAGTCTGGCGCGGTGCAGGGCTGGTCCATGCCGTCGGAGCCCGGCTGCATCGCCCCGGCCGCCAGCGGCGGCCTGGTGATTGCGCTGCGCGACGGCATCTACCGCGCCCCGCAATGGGACGGCGCGTTGCACCTGATGCGCCGCTTCGACCACGACACCGCCACCACGCGCTTCAACGACGGTAAGGCCGACCCGCTGGGGCGCTTCTGGGCCGGCACCATGTACGAACCGCGCACCCTGGCGGCGGCAGAGCTGTTTGCGCTCGATTGCCGCGATGGGCGCGCACTGCAGGTGCAGCGCATGGCCGGCGGCGCCACGATCGCCAACGGGCTGGCCTGGTCACCCGACAACCGCACGGTCTACTGGTCCGACACGCCGGGCCACGTGATCCGCGCCTGGGACTGGGATGCGCAGGCCAATACGCTGGCGCGCGAACGCGTGTTCCAGCAGTTCCCCCACAAGCCCGACGACTGGCAAAGTGGCATGCCGGGTTATGGTGGCCGCCCCGACGGCGCCTCGGTCGACGCGCAGGGCAACTACTACGCGGCGATGTTCGAGGGCGCGCGGCTGCTCAAGTTCTCGCCCTCCGGTGTGCTGCTGGCCGAGATTGCTACGCCGGCCCAATGCCCCACCATGCCCTGTTTCGGTGGCGACGACCTGCGCACCCTGTTCGTCACGACCGCGCGCCACAACCGGCCGCAACACGAACTGGAGCGGCTGCCGCAATCGGGGTGCGTGTTCTCGATGCGGGTCGACACGCCGGGCCTGCCGGTCAATTTCTTTCGCGACTGAGAATTCTCCGCACGCGCGGCGTTCAGAAAATTCAATACTGCCGCGGCGCGCCCGGCTACCATTGCCGCGATGGAACACGCCCTGTCCGATCTCGCCCAACGCATCCGCAGCGCCGCCGCCAGCGCCACGCCGCTGCGTATCCGCGGCGGCGGTAGCAAGGACTTCTACGGCCAGTCGCTGCAGGGTGAGATTCTCGATACGCGCGGCCTGCGTGGCATCTCGAGCTACGAGCCGAGCGAACTGGTGGTGACGGCGGCTGCCGGCACGCCGTTGGCGGAACTCGAGGCCGCGCTCGCGCAACAGGGCCAGCACCTGCCTTTCGAGCCGCCGCACTTCGGCCCGCGGGCGACCGTCGGTGGCATGGTGGCGGCGGGCCTGGCCGGCCCGGCGCGTGCGGCCGCCGGCGGGGTGCGCGACTTCGTGCTTGGTGTGCAGATGCTGGGCGGCGCCGGCGAAGCACTGACCTTCGGCGGGCAGGTCATGAAGAACGTGGCCGGCTACGACCTGTCGCGCCTCATGACCGGCTCCATGGGAACCCTGGGTCTGATCACCGAGGTGTCGCTCAAGGTGTTGCCGCAGGCAGTGGCCCAGACCACACTGGTGTTCGAACTCGACCAGGCCGCGGCGCTGCGCCGCCTCAATGCCTGGGCCGGCAAGCCGCTGCCCGTGAACGCCAGCTGCTGGGCCATGGACGAGGGAGTCGGTTCCCTGTATGTGCGGTTGCGTGGTGCCCACGCGGCGGTGGAGGCCGCCTGCCGCACCATGGGTGGCCAGCGCAAGGACGATGCGGCCACGGCCGCCGACTGGCATGCGCTGCGCGAGCAGACCTTGCCGTTCTTCCACTGCGCGCCGGGTCAGTGCCTGTGGCGCATCAGTGTGCCCGACAGCAGCCCCGGCATCGACCTCGGCCTGGGCGCGGCCGACACGCTGGTCGAGTGGGGTGGCGCGTTGCGCTGGGTCAAGGCGCCGGCGCAGCTGGCCACCCGGTTGCGCGAGGCGGCGGGCGCGCTGGGCGGCAGCGCCACGCTGTTCCGCCGTGCCGCCGATCCAGCGCTGCCCGAGCCGGCGGTGTTCCATCCGCTGACCGCACCGTTGATGCGGATCCACCGTGACCTGAAACGGCAGCTCGATCCGGCCGGTATCTTCAACCGCGCCCGCATATATGCGGATCTTTGAACTGCCTGGCCGCCAGCGCGCCACCTGAACCGCATGCAAACCAACCTCGCCCCGGAATACCGGAACAGCGCCGACGGCATCGCCGCCGAAGCCATCCTGCGCAAGTGTGTGCATTGCGGTTTTTGCACCGCCACCTGCCCGACCTACCAGTTGCTCGGCGACGAACTCGACGGGCCACGCGGACGCATCTACCTGATGAAGCAGGTGCTCGAGGGGGAAACGCCGACGCGCAAGACCCAGCTGCACCTGGACCGTTGCCTGACCTGCCGCAACTGCGAGACCACCTGCCCCAGCGGGGTCGAATACGGGCACCTGCTGGACATCGGCCGCAAGCTGGTCGACGCCAAGGTGCCGCGTCCCGCCACCGAGCGGGTGCTGCGCTGGGCGCTCAAGGAGGGCCTGCCGTCGCCCCTGTTCGGCCCGGCGATGCGACTCGGCCAGCTGGTGCGCCCGCTGCTGCCCGCCGCGCTCAAGAGCAAGGTGCCGGCCAGCAGCGCCGCCGGTGTCTGGCCGGTGCGCCAGCACGGGCGCCAGATGCTGATGCTGGCCGGTTGCGTGCAGCCGGCCATGATGCCCAACATCAACAGCGCCACCGCCCGCGTGCTCGACGCGGCCGGCATCCAGACGCTGGTGGCGGCGCGCGCCGGCTGTTGCGGCGCGGTCAAGTTCCACCTCAACGACCAGGAGGGCGGTCGCGCCGCGATGCGCTCCAACATCGACGCATGGTGGCCCTACATCGAGGGGCGCGGCAAGGGTGTCGAGGCGATCGTCATGAATGCCTCGGGTTGCGGCGTCACGGTCAAGGAATACGGCCACATCCTGCGTGACGAACCCGCCTACGCGGACAAGGCGCGGCGTGTCAGCGAGCTGACGCGCGACATCAGCGAGCTGCTGCCCGAACTGGTCGAACAGCTGGCGGCGAAGGTCGATCCGCGGCGACTGCACGCCGGCGCAGAACCGGCGCAGCGCGGTGCACCGGTCGCCTTTCATCCCCCGTGCACGCTGCAGCATGGGCAGCAATTGCGCGGCGGTGTCGAAAAGCATCTGAATGCGCTGGGTTTCAACCTGCAGTTGTGCCGCAACGAGGCGCATCTGTGCTGCGGCTCGGCCGGCACCTATTCGGTGCTCAACCCGGAGCTGGCCTACCAGCTGCGCGACCGCAAGCTCGGGCACCTGGCGGAGCTGCAGCCGGCCATGATCGTGTCGGCCAATGTGGGCTGCATCGGCCACCTGCAAAGCGGCACGGCGACACCGGTGCGGCACTGGATCGAATTGCTCGACCAGGCGTTGGTCTGAAGCCCGGGTTCGAGCGGCGGCGTCGCGGCGTCAGGCGCTGACGGCGCCGACGCGTGCCGCCATGAAGGCATCGAAGGCGTCGACCGGCATCGGCCGGGCAAACAGATAACCCTGCCCGTAGTCGCACCCCGCGGCGACCAGCAGGTCGCGCTGGCCCGTGGTTTCCACGCCTTCGGCGATCACCTTCATCCCGAGTTCGTGGGCCATCACGATGATCGCCTTGCACAGCGCCAGTTCGGTGCATTCGGGAATCAGGTGGCGCACGAACGACTGGTCGATCTTGATGTAGTCGATGTCGAAGCGCTGCAGGTAGGTCAGCGACGAGTAACCGGTTCCGAAATCGTCCAGCGACACCTGGATCCCGGCGTCGCGCAACTGCAGCAGCTGCTCGGTCACGGCGGCGCTGGTGTCGAGCAGCAGCCCTTCGGTGATCTCGACCACCACGGCGTCGCCACCCAATCCGATCTGCCGCAGGTGCGCCACCCACGACTGCTGGCGCCCGGCGTCGTTGTGGAACTGCACCGGCGACTTGTTGACGCTGATCTGGAACTGCGCATGGTGCCGCTCGCGCCAGGCCTGCGCCTGCGCCGCGGCCTGCCGGAACACCCATTCGCCGATCTCGACGATCAGCCCGCTGGACTCGGCGATCGGTATGAAGTCGGCCGGGCTGACCAGGCCGCGCGTGGGATGCTGCCAGCGGATCAGCGCCTCGGCCTTGTGCACCGCGCCGTCGGCCAGGTCGACGATTGGCTGGTAGACCACGCGAAACTGCTGTTCCGACAACCCCGTGCGCAGGTCGTTGGCCAGGCGCACGCGGGTCTGGGCCGCTTCCTGCAGGGCCGGCGTGAAGAAGCTGAAGCGGTTGCGCCCGGCGCCCTTGGCCACGTACAACGCCTGGTCCGCGTTCTTGAACAGGTTTTCCACCTCGGTCGCATCGGACGGGTACATCGTGATGCCGATGCTGGCCGATACGTAGACCTGCTCGGTGCCGAGCTGGAACAGGGACGACATCGCCGCCAGCACGGTGTCCAGAATACGCTCCAGCCGCTCGCTGTCGTGCAGTTCGGACACCACCAGCGTGAATTCATCGCCGCCCATGCGCGCCACGGTGTCGGAGTCGCGCACGCAACGGCGGATGCGGCGCGCCGCTTCGATCAGCAGCAGGTCGCCGGCATCGTGCCCGAGCGTGTCGTTGACTTCCTTGAAGTGGTCCAGGTCGATGAACAGGATCGCCAGCTGCAGGCCGTCGCGATCGCTCTTCTTGATCTCCTGCTCCAGCCGGTCGCGCAACATGCGCCGGTTGGGAAGCCCGGTCAGGCTGTCGAAGTTGGCCTGCTGCCAGACCAGCGCCTCCGATTTCTTGCGGCTGGTGATGTCGGTGTGGGTGCCGATCATGCGCAGCGCGCGGCCCTGTTCGTCGCGGCTGATGACCATGCCGCGCGACAGCACCCATTTCCAGCTGCCGTCCTTGCAGCGCATGCGGTGTTCGTTGACATAGATCGGCGTGTGCCCGTCCAGGTGCGCCTGGCGGTCCTTCAGCAGCTGGCCGACATCCTCCGGGTGGGTGCGCCGGTCGAAGTCTTCGGCGCGGTCGGACATCTCGTGCTCGGCATAACCGTACATCTCCTTGCACCGCCTGGAGAACTTCTCCACGCCGGTCTGCACATACCAGTCCCACACACCGTCGCCGGTGCTGTCCAGCGCCAGTTTCCAGCGCTCCTCGCTTTCCCGCGCGAGCGCCGCCGCCAGCCTGCGCTCGGTGATGTCCTGGATGACCGAGGTGCGTTTGACCACCTGTCCGTGCTCGCGTGTCACCATGCTGGCCGAATGCACCCAGATGTGCCGGCCGCGGGCGGTGACCATTTCCAGCTCCAGGTCATGCGGTTTGCCGCGCTGGACCGCATCCTCGATGGCGGCGCTGATCTTGCGCGCCGATTCCGGGGTGAAGAACTGCATCGTGGTCGCGGTCGTCGGTGTGTACTCCTGCGGCGAGGTTTCCAGAATCCGGTAGACCTCGTCGGTCCAGAACACCTGGTCGTTCACCACGTCGACCTCCCAGCCACCGACATGGGCCATGGCCTGCGTGGCCTCGAGCAGCATGTTCAGGCGCCTGCGGGCCCGTTCGGCGACAACGTAGTCGGTCACATCGGCGAAAGTGCGCACCATCGCGCCGCCAGGCAACGACTGGGTCTTGACCTCCAGCGTGCGCCCGGCGCGGGTGGTGCGCAGGTAGTGCATCGGCAACACGGCGGCGGTGTTGTGGGCGGCGGACGCCACATACCCGCGCGCGTGCACATCGACCCACTGGGAATCGGGACCGAAGTCCCCGCGTTCGAACTGGAAGCGGGTGAGCTCCGGCAAGGTCGGGCGTGCGGCGAGCAGGCTTTCCGGCAGGTCGAGCAGTTCGCACACACGCGAGTTGTAGGTGCCCACGCGTCCGTCCGCCCCGATCATGAAAATACCCTGGCCGATGCTGCCCAGGGTGGTCTGCAACTGGCCGGTCTTTTCGGTCAACTGCGCGTTGAGCTCCCGCAGGGCCGCCTCGGCCGCCTTGCGGGAACCCACGTCGGTGTGGGTCCCGATCATGCGGATCGGCCGCCCGTCCGCGTCGCGGTTGATCACCGTGCCGCGCGACAGGATCCACTTCCAGCTGCCGTCCCTGCAGCGCACCCGGTGTTCGTTGATATAGGTCGGCGTCAGCCCATCGAGGTGCGCCTGGCGGTCGCGGTCGCGTTGTGCGCGGTCGTCCGGATGGGTACGGTCGTCGAACTCGCCGGTTTGTCCACTGAGCTCATGTTCGCCATAACCGTACATCTCCTTGAAGCGCTTCGAGTAGATCTCGACCCCGGTCTGCACATACCAGTCCCACACGCCATCGCCGGCACTCTCCAAGGCCAGTTTCCAGCGCGCGTCGTTCTCGCGCAGCGCGGACTCGGCCTGCTCCGCGCGCTTGCGTTCGGTCGCGTCGCGGAAATTGAGCACGATGCCCAGCACCGCGTCGTCGGCCAGGCAATTGCTCGCCAGCGACGCGAGGTAACGCCAACTGCCGTCCGCGTGGCGGTAGCGGTGGATCGATTCGACACCCGGGTTCGCGCGCCCCAGCACCGCGTTGTGGTCCCGGCGCGCGCCCGGCAGGTCGTCGGGGTGGATCCAGTCGAACACGTTGCCGCCCAGCAACGCGGCCGGCTCGCGCCCGAGCATCGCGGCCGCCGCCTGGCTGGCATACATCACGCCACCGTGCGCATTACACACCACCGTGAGCACCTGCGCCTTCTCGGTCAGCGCCCGGAACCGGCGCTCACTGGCCTGCAGCGCATTCTGGGCGCGCCGGGATTCGGTGACGTCTTCGACCGTGCCTTCGAAATACAGCAGCGCCCCGCCCTCGTCGCGCACGGCGTGGGCGTTCTCGCGGATCCAGATCCGTTCGCGCGTCTTGTGCCGGTAGATCTCGGAGCAGAAGTCGACCACTTGCCCGTTGCGTTCGATCTGGTCGCGGAAGCGGCGGCGCTGCTGCGGATCGACATACCATTCCTGGGCAATGTCGTTGACCGCCGCGAGCAGTTCGGCTTCGGTGTCGTAGCCGTTTAGCCGCACCAGCGCGGCGTTGGCGCGCAGTTGTCGCCCTTCGGCACTGGAACGGTACGCACCTATGGGCAGGAGTTCGAACAGGGTCCAAAAATCAGAGCGTTGCATCGTTTCCCAACTGTCGCAAACACGATTCTATTGATCTTGCCCAAATTGATGACAAGTCAATGTCCGTTCGCCCTGAGCCAGTCGAAGGGCTCGCGAGCCCTTCGACTGGCTCAGGGCGAACGGTGTCTTGAATATCGAAAACCTCAATAAATACGCGGCGCCTGCGCCGGCACGCACGCCCGGTCGACCCTCACCCGCTCACGCGGCCAGTGCCGCCTCGATGTCCCCGGCCAGGCTCGCCGGGGTGTCGGTGGGCGCATAACGCTTGCGCACCGCACCGTCCGTGCCGACCAGGACTTTGGTGAAGTTCCATTTGATCGCCTTGGTTCCCAGCAGGCCGGGTGCCTGCGCCGACAACCACTGGTACAGCGGCGTCGCCTGCTCGCCATTGACGTCGATCCTGGCCATCATCGGGAAACTGACCCCGTAGTTCAACTGGCAGAACTCGGCGATCTCGGTGTTGCTGCCTGGGTCTTGCGCGCCGAACTGGTTGCACGGGAACCCCAGCACCACCAGACCCCTGGGGCCGTAGGTCGCGTGCAGTTTCTCCAGCCCGGCGAATTGCGGCGTGAATCCGCACGCACTGGCGGTGTTGACAATCAACATCGGCTTGCCCTTGAACTTCTTTAGCGCAATCGATTTGCCGTTGATTTGCAGGGCGGAGAAGTCGTAGACGCTGGGCATCGGTATTCCTGGGATTGGATCGGGTGGCATTCGGGGCCGCCAACCTTAACAGCAATCGCCGCCGCCCGCCGGTGCCGCCGGAGTCGCACCCGTGCTGTCCGATTGCCGGCGGCGCGGCGCCAGGCCTTGCCGTCTCAACCGTGCAGATTGTCGTTGCGCGCGATGTCCAGCAGGTGCTCGACTTCGGCGCGGTGGTGGATGCAGTTGCCCGCGTGCCAGCGCTTGATCCACCACATGACACCCATTACCACGACACCGAAGCCGGTGATGGCGCCGAAGGTGTGCAGCCCCAGACCGGCCGAGAGGCTGTAGATGGCGCCCAGCAGCAGGATACAGGCCTGCTCGTTGAAATTCTGCACCGCGATTGAGCGCCCGGCGCCCATCAGGTTGTGGCCGCGGTGCTGCAGCAGGGCATTCATGGGCACCACCAGGAACCCGCCCAGCGCACCGAGCATGATCAGGAACGGCGCCGCGATCCAGACGTTGTCGATGAATATCAGCAGGATGATCAGCCCGCCCATGCCGATTCCCAGCGTGATGACGCGCGGGCCGTCTTCGAGCCGCATGCGCAGCGACGCGGCCACCGCGCCGGCGGCCATGCCGATCGCCACCACGCCCTGCAGCGCCGACGCCTGCGTGACCGTGTAGCCCAGCGCCGCCGCGGCCCAGGCCAGCACGATGAAGCGCAGGTTGCCGGCCACGCCCCAGATCAGCGTGGTCGCCGCGAGCGAGATCTGGCCCAGTTTGTCGCGCCACAAACGGGTGTTGCAGATCCAGAAGTCCGGCACCAGCGAGGTGATCCGTTTCGGCAGCGGCCGCATCTCGACGCCGGTGTCGGGTATGTGGGTGTTGAACCATGCGGCCAGCAGGTACACGAAGATCAACACGCTGATCGCGGCCTCGGGCGCGCTGTCGATGCCGGTGTCCAGCATCGGGAAGTCGAAGCCCAGCAAACGGTCCGAGACCAGCTTGCTGACCAGCTGGCCACCGAGCAGCACCCCCAGGATGATCGAGGCGATCGTCAGGCCTTCGATCCAGCCGTTGGCCTTGACCAGCTGCGAGGCCGGCAGCAGCTCGGTCAGGATGCCGTACTTGGCCGGCGAGTAGGCGGCGGCCCCCAGGCCGACGATCGCGTAGGACATCAGCGGATGGGTGCCGAACAGCATCAGCAGGCAACCGGCGACCTTGATGAAGTTGCTCACCAGCATCACGCGGCCCTTGGGCAGCGAGTCGGCGAATGCGCCGACGAACGGCGCCAGCACCACGTAGAACAACGCGAACATCGGCACCAGCGCGGCCTGTTGCCACTCGGGCGCCTTGCTGGTGCGAAGCAACTGCACGGCGGCGACGAACAGCGCGTTGTCTGCCAGCGAGCTGAAGAACTGCGCGGACATGATGGTGTAGAAACCGCGCTTCATGCCGGGGTGCTGAGAGCGCCAGTGGTGCTGGCGCCTTGGTTTATTGAACTGGTCTCCAACGTGCGCCGGTTATATCACGGACGAAGATGCCAGAATCCGGTCGTCCAGCGTGCCGAAAGCCCTCCATGCCCCGCCCCATACAAGCCACGATCCATGCCGAAGCGCTGCGCCACAACCTGGCGCGCATGCGGCTCGCGGCCCCCGATGCCAAGGTCTGGGCGGTGGTCAAGGCGAACGCCTACGGCCACGGCATCGCGCGGGTTTTCGACGGCCTGCGCGCCGCCGACGGCTTCGCGTTGCTCGACCTGGGCGAAGCCGAACTGCTGCGCAGCCTGGGCTGGCGCGGCCCGATCCTGCTGCTCGAGGGCGCGTTCGAGCCGCGCGACCTGGAGTCGTGTTCCCGCCTGGGTCTGTGGCACACGGTGCACTGCGACGAACAGATCGACATGCTGGCCGCGCACAAGACCAATGTGCCGCACCGGGTCTTCCTCAAGATGAACTCGGGCATGAACCGGCTGGGTTTTCGGCCGCACCGTTACCGCGCCGCGTGGACCCGGCTGGCCGCGCTGCCGCAGGTCGAGGAAATATCGCTGATGACGCATTTCAGCGACGCCGACGGGCCGCGCGGCGTGGCCGCGCAGGCCGCGGCATTCGCGGCCGCATCGCAGGACCTGCCCGGTGAACGCAGCCTCAGCAACAGCGCGGCCACATTGCGCCACATGGCGGGCGTGGGGACCGGTACGGGTGCAGCGCAAGCTGTTGGTATTGGCGCGGTTGCCGATGCCGGTCATGCTGCCGGTGGCGGTGACGCTACCAGTACAGGTACCGGCGCCAGTGCCGATGGAGGTGGCGGTGGCGGTGGCGGTGGCGGCGCCGGTGGCGCGCTCGTGTCCGACTGGGTGCGCCCCGGAATCGCCACCTACGGCAGCGCCCCCGATTTTCCCGAACACGACGCCGCGTACTGGGGCCTGCGGCCGACCATGACGCTCGCTGCAAAAATCATAGCGGTGCAGGAACTGCAGGCCGGCGACACGGTCGGTTATGGCTCGGGC
>JANMYG010000007.1:0-10337 GCA_031381865.1 Betaproteobacteria bacterium
TCCGCGGGCGCCGCATCGGAGCGATCTTCCAGGACCCGCTGACCTCGCTCAACCCGCTGTATTCGATCGGCCGGCAGTTGACCGAAACCATCCTGGCGCACCTGCCGATGACCGCCAGGCAGGCGCGTGCGCGCGCGATCGCGCTGCTGCAGGACACCGGCATACCGGCGGCCGCGCAGCGCATCGACCATTACCCGCACCAGTTCTCGGGCGGCATGCGCCAGCGCGTCGTGATCGCCCTGGCGCTGGCGGCCGAACCCAAGCTGATCGTGGCCGACGAACCCACCACGGCGCTGGACGTGTCGATCCAGGCGCAGATCATCACGCTGCTCAAGACCGTCTGCAAGAACCACGGCGCCGCCGTGATGCTGATCACCCACGACATGGGGGTGATCGCCGAGACCTGCGACCGCGTGGCCGTGATGTACGCCGGCCGGATTGCCGAGATCGGCCCGGTGCACCAGGTGATCAACCATCCCGCGCACCCCTACAGCGCGGGTCTGATGGCAGCCATTCCCGACATCACGCAGGACCGCGAACGGCTGCACCAGATCGACGGCGCCATGCCGCGGCTCAACGCCATTCCGGCCGGCTGCGCCTTCAACCCGCGCTGCACCAGCACCATGGACCGCTGCCGCAGCGAGCGCCCGGACCTGCTCGACGCCGGTGCCACGCGCGCCGCCTGCTGGCTGCATGCCGCGCCGTCGGCTTTGGCCAAACCATGACAAAGCGACCTGCAAGCAGAAGTCTGTGTCATGCCGGACCTGCTTGGGTCACTTGCCGCCGGCTCGGCCAATCGCAGGCGACCGAAGCCTCGCAGTCGGGCACTTCCGTTGGCCCACCGCACGCAGGCAACCTCGCCATGGCCAAGGCACAGCCCGAGCAGCGGCCGGTTCAACCCGAACGGCAACTGGCTCTGCCCGAACGGACCGCGACATGACCGCAGCACTGGTCCAGGCGCGTGACCTGGCGATGACCTTCGACGTGTCGGCGCCCTGGCTCAACCGGGTGGTCGAGCGTTCGCCGCGGCTGCTGTTGAAGGCGGTCGATGGCGTGAGCTTCGACATCGCCCGGGGCCAGACGCTGGCGCTGGTCGGTGAGTCGGGTTGCGGCAAGAGCACCGTGGCGCGCCTGCTGGTGGGTTTGTATGCGCCCACGCGGGGCGGCTTCACCTTCGACGGCCAGGACGCCCATGCGGCGTTCAAGACGGCCGAGGGCCGCAAGCTGCGCAGCCGCATCCAGATGATCTTCCAGGACCCGTACGCGAGCCTGAACCCGCGCTGGATCGTCGAGGACATCGTGGCCGAGCCGTTGACCGAACACGGCGTGGTCACGGACAAGGCCGACTTGCGGGACCGGGTCGAAGCACTGCTGCAGTCGGTTGGCCTCGCGGCGCAGGACCGCGTCAAGTACCCGCACCAGTTCTCGGGCGGCCAGCGCCAGCGCATTTCGATCGCCCGCGCGCTGGCTACCCAGCCCGAGTTCCTGGTCTGCGACGAGCCGACCTCGGCGCTGGACGTGAGTGTGCAGGCGCAGGTGCTCAACATCATGAAGGACCTGCAGCGCACGATGGGGCTGACCTACCTGTTCATCTCGCACAACCTGGCGGTGGTGCGCCACGTGAGCGACCAGGTCGGTGTCATGTACCTGGGCCGGCTGGTCGAACTGGCCGACAAGCAGAGCCTGTTCGCCAATCCCCGCCATCCCTACACCCGGATGCTGCTCGACGCGATTCCCAAAATGCACGACACCGGCCGCGCGCGCACGCCAGTGCAGGGGGAGGTGCCCAACCCGTTGAGCCCGCCCGCGGGTTGCGCGTTCAACCCGCGTTGCCCGCATGCCAACGACCGCTGCCGCGTCGAGCCGCCAGTGTTGCAGGAGCTCGCCGGCGTACGGGTTGCCTGCCATGCGGTGCAGGAGGGGCGCATCTGAGGCCCCGGGAGGTGCTCAGGTGTAGCGCTTGTTGCGCAGGTTGTTCTTCATTTCCCGCAGCAGCGGCTGCACCGTGGCGCCACCGATGCGCAGTGCCACGCAGGTGGCCAGGATGTCGATGATCAGCAGGTGCAACAGACGCGAAACCATCGGGCTGTAGTTGTCGAACCCTTCTGGATGGTCGGCCGACAGGTGGATGTGCCCGGCGCTTGCCAGCGGCGAACCGGTGGCGGTGATGACGATCGTGGTGGCGCCGTTCTTGCGCGCGATGTCGCAGGCGTCCATCAGGTCGCGCGTGCGCCCCGAGTTGGAGATCACCACCACGCAGTCGCCCGGCCCGAGCAGCGAGGCGCTCATGACCTGCATGTGGCCGTCGCTGTAGGCGATGGCGTTGACGCCGAGCCGGAAGAACTTGTGCTGCGCGTCCTGGGCCACCACGCCCGAATTGCCGACGCCGAAAAACTCGATCCGCTTGCCGCTGCGGTAGGTCTGCACCAGCGCGATGGCGGCTTTCTCGAACGCGACGGTGCTGGCATCGTTGCGGTATTTCAGGAACGCCGCCACCGTGTTGTCGATCACCTTGACCATGATGTCGCCGGTCTTGTCGTCGGCGTCCACGCTGCGGTGGATGAAGGGCACGCCTTCGCTCACGCTGCCGGCCAGCTTGCGCTTGAAATCGGTCAGGCCGTCGTACCCGACACTGCGGCAAAAACGCACCACCGTCGGCTTGCTGACGTGGGCACGGTCGGCCAGCTCGCTCACCGGCAGCGTGGCGAACGCACGCGGGTCGCCCAGCACCAGTTTGCCCACGCGCTGCTCGGCCGGTGCCAGCGATGGAAGCGAGGCCTTGATGCGGTCGAGCATGGTCAGCACTCCTCGGCCCAGCAATAGCCGTCGCGCGCGATCATGGCGCTGGACGCGCTCGGGCCCCAGGTGCCCGAGGCGTAAATACGCGGCCCCTGTGAATCTGCACTCCAGCTGTCGAGCACCGGCTCGACCCAGCGCCAGGCCTCTTCCTGCTCGTCGCTGCGCACGAACAGGTTCATCCGGCCGTCGATCACGTCGAGCAACAGGCGCTCGTAGGCACCCACGCGCTCGGCGCCGAAACGCTTGTCGAAATCGAGGTCGAGCTGCACCGGCGCCAGAGTCTGCGTATTGCGGCGGTTGTCCTGCCCTTGCGCCAGCAGGTGCAGTTCCAGCCCGTCCTTGGGTTGCAGGTTGATCACCAGCCGGTTGGCGTCGCCGATGTGGGAGTTGAAGATCGCATGCGGCGTCGGTCTGAAATTCACCACGATGCGGGCGTCGCGCCCGGCCAGCCGCTTGCCGGTGCGGATGTAGAACGGCACCCCGGCCCAGCGCCAGTTGGAAATCTCGGCGCGCAGCGCCACGAAAGTCTCGGTGTTGCTATGCGCCGCCACACCGGCTTCGGCGCGGTAACCCGCCATGCTGGTGCCGGCCATGATGCCGGGCCCGTACTGGCCGCGAATCGCATCGGTCGCCAGCGAGGCGGCGGTCCAGGGTTTGAGCGAACGCAGGACCTTGAGTTTTTCGTCGCGGATCGCGTCGGCGTGCGAGTTGATCGGCGGCTCCATGCCGATCGCGCACAACAATTGCAGCGCGTGGTTCTGCACCATGTCGCGCAGGGCGCCGGTGGTCTCGTAGAAGGCGCCGCGTTTTTCCACGCCCAGCTCCTCGGCGATCGTGATCTGGATGTTGGCGATGTGTTCGCGCCGCCACAGGGGCTCGAACAAGGCGTTGCCGAAACGCAAAGCGAACAGGTTTTGCACCGCCGGTTTGCCAAGGTAGTGGTCGATGCGAAACACCTGTTTCTCGGCAAAGATGCCGCGCACCGTCTTGTTGATCGCCCGATTGGACGCCAGGTCGTGCCCCAACGGCTTTTCGAGCACGATGCGTGTATGCGGGGTGTTCATCCCGACTGCGGCCAACTGCTCGCACACGGTGGTGAACAGGCCCGGCGCGGTCGCCACGTACATCACCACCGTGTCGGCGTTGCGCTCGCGCAACGTCGTGGCCAGCTGTGCGTAGTCGTCCGGGCGCGACAGGTCCATGCGCAGGAAAAACAGCATGTCGGCGAAGCGCGCGAACTCTTCCTGGCTCGGGCGCTTGGCCAGCTCGACGTTGTCGAAACGCGACTGGATCAGCGCGCGGTACTGGTCGTCGCTGAGGTCGTCGCGGCCGACGCCGATGATGCGCCCGGCCTCGGGAAGGGTGCCGTGGCGAAAGGCCTGGAACAGCGCCGGCATCAGCTTGCGCCAGGCAAGGTCGCCGGTTCCGCCGAACAATACGAGGTCGAATGACATGGGGGGCCTGGTGGGTTGGTTACATGAAAATTAGATTTTAATGTAACTTTGTTTCATCGATAATTCAACTGCGAAGCGCGATATTGTTGTTTTGTCGGCCTGGCCGCGGTTCTTTTGGATGCCGGCCGATTTTTTTGGTGAGTTGAAAGTTGTGTCGTCCCGGCGACAGATTTTTCATTTGTGCGAAGGCCGGGTTCATGGATTGCGGGTCAAGCCCGCAATGACAATTGAGGGGTCGTCGCGAAGGCATGCACGGGGCTCGCGATGGCGGATCTGGGCGGCGCAGGGTGCCGTGCTCGGGTCGATCTTCGGCAGACTTCACGGATGGAAAGACATATGAACCAGCTCGATGCCCTCAAACAGTTCACCACGGTGGTGGCGGACACTGGCGACTTCAAACAGATGGTGCAATTCAAGCCGCAGGATGCGACCACCAATCCGTCGCTGATCCTCAAGGCGGTGCAAAAGCCGGATTACCTGCACCTGCTGCAAGACACCGTGGCACGGTTTCGTGACCGTCCGCTGGACGAGACCATGGACCGGCTGCTGGTGCGTTTTGGCTGCGAGATCCTGTCGCTGATCCCCGGGCGGGTGTCGACCGAGGTCGACGCGCGGTTGAGTTTCGACACCAGCGCCAGCGTGACACGGGCCGAACGCATCGTCGAGTTGTACCAGGCGCAAGGCATCCATGTGGACCGGGTATTGATCAAGGTGGCCGCCACCTGGGAGGGCATCGAGGCCGCCGCGCAGCTCGAGCGGCGCGGCATCCACACCAACCTTACGCTGCTGTTTTCGTTCTGCCAGGCGGTCGCCTGCGGGCAGGCCAGGGTGCAGCTGATATCGCCCTTTGTCGGGCGCATCTACGACTGGCACAAGAAGTCCGCCGGCGCCGCCTGGGACGAAGCCGCGCGGGCCGGCGCCAATGACCCGGGCGTGCAATCGGTGCGGCAGATCTACCACCACTACAAGAAGTTCGGCATCGCGACCGAGATCATGGGCGCGAGTTTTCGCAACGTCGGCCAGATCCAGGCGCTGGCCGGGTGCGACCTGCTCACCATCAGCCCGGAACTGCTGGCCACCCTGGCGGCATCGGAGGCGCCGCTGGCGCGGGTGCTGGAGCCCGGCGCGGCACGCGCGCTGGATCTGCCGGCGGTAAATTTCGATCAGGCCGGGTTCCGTTTTGCGCTCAACCAGGACGCGATGGCGACCGAAAAACTGGCCGAGGGTATCCGCGCGTTCTGTGCCGATGCCGTACGGCTTGAACAACTGATGGCTGCGGCCTGAACCGAGAAGGAGCTTTCCCATGCAACGTATCCGTTGTGACCGCACGCCCGCCTGGAGCGCCCTGCGTACCCTGTTTGCATCGGGCGCACACGACTTCGACCTGCGCCAGCAGTTCGCCACCGATGCCGGCCGCTTCGAGGCGCTGAGCCAGGACGCGCCGCATGTTTTCGCCGACCTGTCGAAGAACCTGCTCGACACGCGGGTCGAGCTGCAACTGGTGGCGCTGGCGCGCCAATGCGGTGTCGAGCAGCACCGCGACGCGATGTTTGGCGGCGCGACCATCAATACGTCGGAGCAACGCGCGGTCAAGCATTTCCTGCTGCGCACCCCGGCCACCGGCCAGGGCGGGCCGGACTCCGGTGGCGGCGGCGCCGCCGACCCGGATCTGTTGGCGGTGCATGCCACGCTGGACGCAATGCTGCGTTATGCCGAAGCCGTGCGGGCCGACGGCGCGATCACCGACGTGGTGAACATCGGCATCGGCGGCTCCGACCTGGGGCCGCAGATGGCGGTGCTGGCGCTGGATGCTTATGCGACGGCGGGCAAACGCCTGCATTTCGTCTCCAACGTCGACGGGCACGAACTGGCGGCAACGCTGCAACGTGTCCAACCCGCCAGCACCCTGTTCCTGATCGCGTCCAAGACCTTCACCACGATCGAGACCATGACCAACGCGCAGTCGGCCAGGCGCTGGTTCGAGGCCGCGGGCGGCACCGACATCGCGCGCCACTTCTGCGCCCTGACGACCAATGTCGCGGCGGCCAACGACTTCGGCATCACCACCACCTTCGGTTTCTGGGACTGGGTGGGCGGGCGTTATTCGCTCTGGTCGGCGATCGGGCTGCCGATAGCGATCGCCATAGGCGCGGCGGGGTTTCGCGACTTCCTGGGCGGTGCGTTCGAGATGGACCAGCATTTCCGCAGCGCCCCGCTGGAGCGCAACCTGCCGGTGCGCCTGGCCCTGCTCGACGTCTGGTACCGCAATTTCCACGGCTTCGGCAGCCGCAGCATCGCGCCTTACCACAGCGCGCTGCGCCGCTGGCCCGCCTACCTGCAGCAGCTCGAAATGGAGAGCAACGGCAAACGCGTGGACACCGATGGCGCGGCATTGCCGTTCGGCACCTCACCGGTGTTGTGGGGCGAACCCGGGACCAATGGCCAGCACGCCTATTTCCAGATGTTGCACCAGGGCAGCGATGTGGTGCCGGTCGAGTTCGTTGCCGTGCGCTCGGAGCGCCACGGCTTGCCGGGACACCATGCGATGTTGCTGGCCAACGCGCTGGCACAGGCCCAGGCGCTGATGCTCGGCAAATCGGACGCCGGCGGGCAGAAGCATTTCCCGGGCAACCGGCCGAGCACGTTCTTGCTGCTCGAGGAACTCAGCCCGCGCAGCCTGGGCGCCCTGATCGCGCTGCAGGAGCAGCGCGTGTTTGTCAGCGGATCGGTGTGGGGCATCAACAGCTTCGACCAGTGGGGCGTGGAATTGGGCAAGGTGCTGGCCAAGGACATCGAGCCGCGCCTGCACAGCGGCGACACGACCGGCCTGGACGGCTCCACGGCCGGCCTGCTGCGCCGGCTGCGGGCCCAGGCCGCCTGAGAGCGGGCGGGGCCGCGTGCTTGAACTCTCGCTGGCACAGGCCCGCAACCTGCACCTCGCTGCCCAGGGCCTGCTGACCACGCCGGCGCGCCGCGCCACGGCGCTGGCATTGCGGCGCTGCATCGCCCGCATGCGGCTGCTGCAGATCGACACCATCCATGTCGTCGCGCGCAGCCCGTACCTGGTGCTGTTTTCGCGCCTGGGCGACTACCCGATGGCCTGGCTCGACCAGGCGCTGGAGCAGGGTCACGTGTTCGAAACCTGGGCCCATGAAGCGTGTTTCGCGCCGACCGACGAGCTCGGGCTGCACCGCAGCTACAACCGCAGCACACGCCGGCACTGGGGCCTGGCGCGGGCCACCGACAGCCACCAGCGCCAGCGCGCCCACCTCGACCGGCTGCTGGAGCACATCCGGACCAACGGCCCGGTCAAATCCTCCGACTTCGAGCGCAGCGACGGCCGCACGGGCGGGTGGTGGGGATGGAAAGACGAGAAGCTCTGGCTCGAGGCGTTGTTCGCGAATGGCGAGCTGATGGTGGCACGGCGGCACAATTTCCAGCGCGTGTACGACCTCGCAGAGCGCGTGTGCCCGGACCTCGGGCGCCGCGAGCCGGCAGAGGGAACAGACGTGCACGACGTCTTCGTGGAACAGTCGGTGCTGGCGCTGGGTGTGACCCAGGCGCGCTGGATCCACGACTATTTCCGCATCAAGCCGCGCCTGAAGGACTCCGACCTGGATGCCTGGGTGGAGCAGGGCCGCTTGCGCCGGCTGCGGGTGCAGGGCTGGGACTTGCCGGGTTACGTGCACAGCGCGCACGCGGGTCTGCTGGGGAAGGCCGCGCGCGCGCAACTGCAGGCGACCCACAGCACCGTTTTGTCGCCGTTCGACCCGCTGGTGTGGGACCGCGAACGCGCTTTGGCGATGTTCGGCTTCGATTACCGGATCGAGTGTTACACCCCGCAGGAGCGGCGCGTGCACGGGTACTTCGTGTTGCCGGTGCTGCATAACGGGCAACTGGTGGCGCGCCTCGACGCCAAGGCGCATCGCGCCGACGGTGTGTTCGAGGTCAAGGCCTTGTACCTGGAGCGCGGAGTGGTGTCCGACGAGGTTCTGCTGGCGGCGTTGGCAGGGGCGCTCCAGCGCTGCGCACACTGGCATGGGACGCCCGATGTGCGTGTGGTGTGGACTGCGCCGCACCGTGTCGGCGCCGCGCTGCGCCGCGCCCTGCGGGCCATCAAGGGAGTTGTCTGATGTCGACCAATATCGTTTTTGATTTCGGCGCGGTGGTGTTCACCTGGCGCCCGGACCTGCTGGTGCAAACGCTGTTTCCGGCCGAGGCCGCAACACCTGCGGCAGCGCGCGCGCTTGCCGTGGCCATCTTTCACCACGAGGACTGGCAGGAGTTCGACCGCGGCACCGTGCTGATGCCATTGGTGGTGCAGCGCACGGCGCTGCGCCTGGGTTTGCCGCAGCAGGCGATCCAGAGCCTGATGTCCGGCATCGGCGAACATCTGCAGCCGATGCCGGACACGGTGGAACTGCTGGGGCGCCTGCGCGAACGGCGCGAGCAACGCGGCGACCTGCGCCTGTATTTCCTGTCCAACATGCCCGAGCCTTATGCGCGCGTGCTGGAGCAGCGCCATGCGTTCCTGGAATGGTTCGACGGCGGCGTATTTTCGGGCGACGTCAAGTTGGTCAAGCCGCAACCCGAGATCTACCAGGCGCTCGAAAGCCGTTACGCGCTCGACCCGGGGCGCACGGTGTTCGTGGACGACCTGCTGGCCAATGTGGAGGCGGCGCGTGCGCGCGGCTGGCGTGCGATCCACTTCGCGTCGGTCATACAACTGGAGCAGGAATTGCAATTGCATTCCTTTTGAGTGCGTGTGGCGGCAGCCCTTGAAAGCAAGGGTATTCCCGCGCATTTGGTGGGTATCAACACGCCGACGCGAGGCCGGGGTCTGGAAGTGTCGTAAATAGCCGACCGATCCAAGCGAAAGGCAGGTCTTTGCGCGCCTGTTTGCTTGATCTCGCAACGCGAACGATGCTAGTGTGGGGTGGGCGGCTCGCGCCCGCATGCCAAGCACATTGTCCACAGCCTCGTCAAGGAAAGAAATCAGATGCAAACAGGTATTTTCGGATTCTCGGTCCGCATGGCAACCACCGACGACGATTTTCGTGAAGCGTGTCTGGTGCGTGCCGCCGCGTATGGCCACCACGACCCCGAACTGGGGCCGAAGTTTGGCGATATCGAGGCACTGGACCGGGCCGAAGGCACGGCCGTGTTCCTGTGCCGCGACAAGTCGAGCGGGCACGGCGTCGGCACCGCACGCATCCAGGTCAGCGGCTTTGGCCCATTGGCGCTGGAGCACAGCATCGGGCTGCCGGAATGGCTTGCCAACCGGCCCCGGGCGCAGATTTCCCGGCTGGCGGTGCTGGCCGGCGCGGACTCGCTGGTCAAGTTGTCGCTGATGAAGGCCAGCTACCAATATTGCCTGGCGACCCAGGTGCGCTGGATGGTGATCGGAGCGCGCAACAGTGCGCTGATCCGCAACTACCGCAACCTGGGGTTCAAGGATGTCTTCGGCAACGGCGAGTGGGTTCCGCTGGCCAGTGGCGGCGGCTTGCCGCACCAGATCCTGGCCTTCGACGTGGCCGGAGCGAAGGCCGCATGGCAGGCCACGAAGAACAGACTGTACGGGTTCATGACAGAAACCCTGCATCCCGACATGCAGGTCGTGGCGGCCAGCGCCGGCGCCGTGCAGCACCGGGAGTTCGCAATGGCCTGAACGTGTTGTGCCCGTGCGACGACCTTCGACGGGCCGCGCACAGCGCCAAATTTTGCATTGGGCTGCAGCCAAGAAAAAACCCGCCGAGTTCGCACTCCGCGGGTTTTGTATTTGAGTCGAGCGTTATGACGCAACCCGACGCAGCATGAGGGAGCAGGGCAAGGCGCGAACGCGCTGACAGTGCTGGAAGCACGGCAAGCGTTCGCAACGCGGCCATGCGCCCTCAGGCAAGGAGCGAAGGAGCCAGATTACATGCCCATGTCGCCCATACCGCCCATGCCACCCATGCCGCCGCCCATGCCGCCGCCGCCCATGCCGCCAGCGCCGGACTCTTCCTTCGGCGCTTCGGCAACCATGGCTTCGGTCGTCAGCATCAGGGATGCCACCGAGGCTGCGTTCTGCAGCGCGGTGCGGGT
>JANMYG010000035.1:0-4101 GCA_031381865.1 Betaproteobacteria bacterium
CACCGAGATACGGCAAGGCAACGCCATGTTCAGGCGCATGTCGGTGGCCAAAACCTTGGCGGCCTGCCCTGGATTGCAAACTTCAAAAATCTTGCACTCCTCACCAAAAGCAATGCCCTTGCTACGCAGTGTGGTCCCTAAGTCATGGACATGGAGTACCCCAAAGTCATGACGCAACACAGCTGCCTCAAGGTCCGTCGCCGCCTGGGTGAATGTCTTGCTGGTTTCTACTATGTAGTACACGGAACTACCTCGACACACAACGCTCCATTTTTCAACTACTTGCCATCTTTCTTGAGGATCCAGGCCACCACGCCCACTACTGCGACAAGCAAAATCGGCATCCACATCCAGGCGTATCCACCCATCCAGCCACCGTCCCACGTACCACCACCCATCATGTTTCCGGTCTGCGCCCAAGACACGCCAGGGACCCACAGTGACATCGAAGCGATGAACAAACCGAGCAATATTTTCATGAGTATTCCCTGAGAAACGTCAAAACTCGCACGCCCCTTTTCACCTTGGAGGCGTAAAAAAAACCCCGGCGGCGCAAGACAAGCATCTTTCGGCATCTGTAGCTTTGGAATCAATTTACGATGCGCTGGCGCCGATGTCTGTGTGACGGCGTACACAACCAATGCCTCGATGAGTCCGGGGCAGACACCAATCCACCGGTCTGGCCCACAGTACGCTGCCGCACAGACAGACATGCAGGCTGTGTCTAAGTTCGGTGAACTGCGTCGATGAGGCGCCGTGAACCGGCACTTCGGCACTTCTGCAACATGTGATGCCTCATCCGCAGGCGTTCCGCGCAAAGCGAAAAGCTTCTACCAATAGCAAGCCAAAAAAATGATCTCTAAATCCAAAGCGTATCTGGTGGGGGGCGGCATCAACCACGACAGATCACCTCGGACGCATTCCGGAGCCTTGGTCAAGGCGTCCAAGTGAATTCTGACTTGTCGCCACCACAAGTCGAAACGCCTGACGGCGCCATCAACACACTCAACAGCGAGTGCTTCTGCCTCAGTCTAGACCAGGTGGCGCTGGAGCGAGCACTCGATTCGGAGCTTGGTGAGCCGGGCCTCTCGGCGATGGTTAGGGAACGCTGTCCCTACCTCTTCGCCGCGCAACCCGTGTTCGTCGCGACGCCGCAACTTGAGCGAATGGCGCAGGTGGTGCAGGCCATTGAATCGGTCGTGGCTATGCCAGCCTATCGGGAGCAGGTGCTGGCCGAAGCGCCAGCCATCGCACGGCTCGGCGCAAGCGGCCCGCACGGCGTGTTCTTCGGCTACGACTTCCACCTCGATCAAGGTCAGTTGGGGTTGATCGAGATCAACACGAACGCTGGCGGAGCGATGCTCAACGCGGTACTGGCGCGGGCACATAGGGCCTGCTGCGCGGCGATGGGTGCCATGGTACCCACGCTTGCCAACGTGGCGAATTTCGAGCAAGGCATCGTCGATATGTTCCGCCATGAATGGGACCTCACGGGCCGTACCCGGCCGTTGGAGAGCATCGCCATTGTCGATGAGGCACCCGAGCAACAATATCTCTACCCCGAGTTCCTGCTGTTCCAGCAGCTGTTCGAGCGCCACGGGCTACACACGGTCATAACCGGCCCGGAGACACTCGAATGGCGCGGCGGCACGCTGTGGCATGGTGAACTCGCCATCGATCTGGTCTACAACCGGCTCACCGACTTCTACCTGGAGCATTCCAACAGCGCCGCGCTGCGCGAAGCATACTTGCGGCAAGGCGTCGTGCTGACACCGAACCCTGGTCTTCACGCACTGTATGCCGACAAGCGCCGGCTGGCGCTGTTCAGCGATGCCACGCGGCTGGAGGCGCTGGGTGTGCCACAAACTACGCGGCAGGTACTGCTGGAGCACGTGCCACGAACGGAGTTGGTCGATGCCGACGATGCGCAGCGCCTGTGGGACGCGCGTCGCGGCCTGTTCTTCAAGCCAGTGGCCGGTTTTGGAAGCCGCGCCGCCTACCGGGGAGACAAACTGACAAAGCGTGTCTGGCAGGACATCCTGGCCGGTGACTATGTTGCGCAGGCCATCGTCGCGCCAGGTCAGAGGATGATTGATGAACACGACGCCGACAAGACCAAAAAGGCCCTGAAGTTCGACTTGCGCGCCTATGCCTACAACGGCGCGGTGCAGTGGATCGCTGCGCGCCTGTACCAGGGCCAGACGACCAACTTCCGCACGCCGGGCGGCGGCTTTGCGCCGGTCTACAGCACTTCAGATGCGTCGGGTCGGACACTTCATGCATGCGGTGGCGAGAGCACGACCTCCGCTGAGCATGCCTCCCATGTTTTCCTGCTCGACAAGGACAGTGCGGTTCACGCGGTTCCCCATGCCCTGTACGTGGCGCTGGCAAGCGGGCATGCGCTGGCCCCCGCTCTGGCTGGCCAGACCTTGCGCCTGGCCGACTGGTACGTGCGCCTGAAGGATGGGGCGCCGGATACCGTGGTCAACGAAACCTACAGCCTGGTTCGGTTCGACGCGCAGGGGCGCGTCGATTGGGCCTCCACGCCGGCGACCCATCCCCACCGCCCGGATGTGGCAACTGTGTCGGAAGACGCTGCCTGGCCCACCTTGGCCGAACGTGAAAACATGCAAACCATGCTGTTCGGGCGTGCCGGATTCATATTGCCCCCGCCGGCTTCGGTCGCCATCAAGTCCAAGCCATGGTGTTAGTCGACCCGACGCCATGCCGGGAAATTCACCGGCTGGCCGCTCAGTCATCGTGAAGCGCCTGTGGTGACGGCAAATCGGACGAAGCATGAGCAATACAAAATTCGCCATCGAGACCGAGCTGCAAAAGCTTCAGCGGGAGACCTTCGACTTTTTTCTGCATGAAACCAATCCCGCCAACGGCCTGGTGATCGACAAGACGGCCGCGAACTGGCCTGCCAGCATTGCCGCTACCGGCCTTGCCCTGGCCTGTTATCCGGTAAGCGTGGAGCGCGGGTTCATGACCCGGGCGGCCGCGATAGAGCGAACCCTTGCGACGCTGCGCTTTTTCTGGAACAGCCCGCAGGGCCCAGAGCCCGATGCAACTGGCTACAAGGGCTTTTATTACCATTTTCTGGACATGCAGACTGGCCGCCGCGCCTGGCAGTGCGAACTATCGACGGTCGACAGCGCCTTCTTGCTCGCCGGAGCATTGACCGCGGCGGCCTACTTCGACGCCGACACAACCGATGAGCGTGAAATCCGAAACCTTGCCGACACACTCTATCGCCGCGCTGACTGGCAATGGGCTCAAAACCACGGGGCAACGGTGACACACGGCTGGAAACCGGAAAGCGGCTTCCTCCAATACCGCTGGGAAGGCTACGACGAGGCGCTGCTGGTGTACATCCTGGGCCTGGGCTCGCCCACCCATCCACTGCCCGAGCAGAGCTACGCAGCGTGGGCATCGACCTACCGATGGGAGCGCCATTACGGACAGGAGTACTTGTATGCGGGGTCGCTTTTTATCCATCAACTCTCGCATGCCTGGATCGACTTTCGCGGCATTCAGGATGCCTTCATGCGTGACAAAGGCATCGACTATTTCGAGAACAGCCGCCGTGCAACCTATGTGCAGCAGCAGTATGCGATCGACAACCCGCTCAAGTTCAACGGTTACGGCAGCCATTGCTGGGGAATCACCGCAAGCGAAGGCCCCGGCCCCGCGAACGTGAAGGTAAACGGAACCGAGCGCGAGTTCTTCGACTACCTGGCGCGCGGCGTGCCGTATGGCCCCGACGACGGCACCCTGGCGCCATGGGCATTGGTGGCGTCGCTTCCCTTCGCACCCGAAATTGTTCTGCCGGCGCTGGAGTATTGCATTCACCAGGCCAAGCTGACGGAGTTCAACTCCTACGGCTTCAAGGCGTCTTTCAACCCGTCCCACCCGGGAGAGCCCGGAAATCCATATGGTTACTGGGTCTCGCCGTGGCATTTCGGACTCAATCAGGGCCCGATCATGTTGATGATCGAAAACTACCGGTCCGGCTTGTTATGGCAACTCATGCGCAATTGCCCCTACATCGGGGGCGGCTTGCGCCGAGCGGGCTTCACGGGAGGTTGGCTGTAAGCG
>JANMYG010000159.1:0-2384 GCA_031381865.1 Betaproteobacteria bacterium
CGTGTCTGCGCTTGCAGCCGCCAGCCGCGTCGCCAGCACCTTGTCGATGCGCCGGCCGTCGAGGTCCACCACCTCGAACAGCCAGCCAGCGCATTCGATTTTTTCGCCGGTCACCGGCAGGTGCCCGCAGACCGCCATCAACAGCCCGGCCACGGTGTTGTAGCGGCCGCGCTCTTCGTCGGGCAACTCCTCGATATCGAGCCTGGCCTTGAACTCGCCCACCGGCATCGCGCCGTCGATCAACCATGAGCCGTCATCGCGCGCCGTGGCCCAGGCGTCGACCTGGGCATGCGGCTGCAGTTCTCCCGTGATGGCTTCCAGCAGGTCGTTCGGGGTGATCATGCCCTGCACCTCGCCATATTCATCGACGACCAGGGCCATGCGCGTGGAGGCGGTCCGAAACTGCTCGATCAACTCCATGCCGGTCAGTGTCTCGGGCACGAAAACGGCAGGCTGCACGTGCGGCTCGATACTGCCCTGGTGCTCCAGCCCGAGTTGCAGCAGCTTGCCCAAGCTGATCTTGCCGACCACGTCTTCCAGCGAGCCGCGGCATACCGGGTACCACGAGTGCGTGCCGCGGTCACCTTCGGCGCCGACGCGCCGCAGGCTCTCGAGCACCGTGTCGCCGGCCTCGAGCCATTTGATGTCCGAACGCGGCAGCATCATCGACGTCAGCGGCCGGTCGTCGAGCAGGAACACGTTTTGCACCATCTGGTGCTCATGCTCCTCGATGACGCCCGCGTCCAGCCCCTCCTCCAGGCTCGCGGTGATCTCCGCCTCGGTCACGGTGCGGCTGCCCGTGGTGTCGATTCGGAGCAGCCGCAGGACGCCCTGGGTACAGGTCGACAGCAGCCACACGAAGGGCTTGGCGCCGGTGGCGACCCAGGTCATCGGGCGCGCGACCAGCCGCGCCACCGATTCGGGGTGCAGCTGCCCGATGCGCTTTGGCACCAGTTCGCCAAACACGATCGTGATGAAGGTGATGGCGGTGACGACCAGGCCGGTCGCGACGATGTCGGCCACCCGCGACGAGACGCCAAAGGCCGCGATCCAGGCCGAGACACCGGCGCTGAACGCGGCTTCACCGATGATGCCGTTGAGTACCCCGATCGAGGTGATGCCGACCTGCACCGACGACAGGAACCGTGTCGGGTTGTCGAGCAATGCCAGGGCCGCCTGCGCGCCGCCATCGCCGGCCTCCGCCATGGTTGTCAACCGCACCTTGCGACTGGCCGTGAGCGCCAGTTCCGACATCGCAAATGCACCGTTGAGAAGCGTCAACAGTGCAATGAGAAGAATATCCATGCAACCGGGGTGAGAATCGACACCATGGCACTTTACCTGATCGGCGATGTCCAAGGCTGCGACGACGCACTGCAGCGCCTGCTCTCAAGCATCGACTTTTCACCCAGCCGCGACACCCTGGTCATGCTGGGCGACCTGGTCAACCGCGGGCCGGACTCAGTCGCCGTTTTGCGCCGCTTGGTGCAGTTCGGCGCGGCGGCACGGTGTGTGCTGGGCAACCACGACCTGCACCTGCTCGCTCTCGCGCACGGGGTGCGCGCGGTCCATCGCGACGACACGCTGGCGGGCGTGCTGGACGCCCGGGACCGGCCGGCGATGCTGGACTGGCTGGGGCAGCAACGCCTGGCGATCCTGGAGCAGTGTTTTGGCAGCGAGTTGCTGATGGTGCATGCCGGCGTTGTGCCGTCCTGGTCCGCGGAAAAGACCGTTGCACTGGCCAGTGAAGTAGAGGCGGTGCTGCGCAGCCCGGACCTGGGCGACTTCATGGCGAAGATGTATGGCAACCAGCCCGACCGCTGGGATGACGGCCTGCGCGGTTCCAAGCGGCTGCGCGTGATCGTGAACGTGCTCACACGCCTGCGCTTTTGCAGCGCGGATGACCGGATGGAATTCGACACCAAGGAGGGCGCCGCTGCCGCGCCACCGGGCTTCTGGCCCTGGTTCGACGCTCCGGGGCGCCGCACGGCCGGCGTCACGGTGGCATTCGGGCATTGGTCGACGCTGGGCTGGCTCGGGCGCGCGGATGTGTGGTCGCTGGACACGGGTTGTGTCTGGGGCGGCAAGTTGAGCGCCTTGCGGGTGGAGCCGGGCGCCTCATCCGCCAGACCGGCCGGCACGCTGATCCAGGTGGCTTGCGACCAGGCGCTACGGCCTGGCGCCTGAGCGCTCCGGCCGACAAGGACAACCGGCGTCGACCGGCGCAGGCGACGCGGGTGCGCCGCAGTCCCGCCGACGCTAACTGGTGGCGGTCTCCGCCTTGAACAGGGCGGCGACGCGGCGCTTGGGCTTGATATTGGCCGAAATGCTGCGCGCTGCGCGCGGCGCCGCAGCTTCCCAGGCCGGAGTCGCCTCTGCGGCAG
>JANMYG010000221.1:0-1957 GCA_031381865.1 Betaproteobacteria bacterium
CAGTTGCCGGGGATGCGCTGGCGGTTGTAGCCCAGGAGCTTGAGGGCGCGGCCGTTGAACAGGCGGTCGAAGTAGCCCAGGATGGCCGGCCCCATGAAGTCTTCCAGCGACTCCACGCCGTGGTCGAAGGACGCGAACACGACGCCACCGCGGCAGGCGACCTTCAACTTGGTCAGCCCGTGGTCGGCAAGTGCGAAATCGGCCGGCATGCCGCCATGCACCTTGCCGTCCTGGCGCACACCGCGGCGAAACGGCACCCCCTGCAGGTCGCCCTGCAGCGTGTAGCTCCACTGGTGGTAGGGGCAGATGAACTCCTTGCGGTTGCCATGGCGTTCGCGGCAGAACTGCATGCCACGGTGCGCGCAGACGTTCTCCACCACCTGCACCTGCCCGGCGCGGTCGCGCACCAGCACCACCGAACGTTCGCCCACCACGGTGCGCTTGAAATCGCCGGGGTTCGGAATCTCTGCCTCCAGGCCGACGTAACTCCAGTGGCCCCGGTAAAAGAAACGCTCCAGCTCCCGGCGGTGCAGCTGCTCGCTGGTGTAGACCGAAAACGGGATCCTGCTGGTGCCTTCGCTCTCCCAGCGCACGGAGGGCGGGAACACACTGGAGACTTCGTCCATGCAACGCTCCTTTGCCGTCAATCGGGTTGGGTCCGCAGGCGCCAGCCCTGCGCGCGCCCGGCGGATGGTGAAAAAAGGCCACCGGACACGACGCTACCCCACCAGCACGATCGTGACCAGCGCCGACGCGTCCTCGACCGCAAGCAGGCTGTGCGGCACACCACCGGACAGGTACAGCAGTTCGCCGGCGCACAACACCTGCGACCGTCCGCCGGCGCTGATCTCGATCTTCCCTTCAAGGCACTGGATCGTGATCTCGCCGGCCACCTTGTGCGCGGGCACCGACTTGCCGGCGGCAAGCACGAGCCGCATGACTTCGATCTGATCGGTCTTGAACAGCGCTGCCGTTCGCGCCCCCGCGATTGCGGGCCCGAGCGGGCGAATGTCGATCGCTTGACCTGGCGCTGCGTGCGGAATGGCCATGTCGGGCACCTTTCAGGTTTGACTTGCCAGCGCGACCTGATCTGGCGGTTCCGGTGACCCGGCTCGCGCGGCCTGCAGCAGGTCGCGTGTTCGCCGCGCCTCGGCACGGGCCGCGGACGCAAAACCGGCGTCCTGCGCGGCATACAGGATCGCACGCGAGGAGTTGACGACGATCGGCGCCACCGTGCGTCCGGCGCTGGCACGCCAGCCTGCGCGCACCGTGGCCAGCGCGTCCCCGCCCTGCGCACCGACGCCGGGAATCAGCAGCGGCAGCGTCGGCGCCAGTTCGCGCACCCGCGCAATCTCCGCCGGGTAGGTGGCGCCCACCACCAGGCCCAATTGGCCGTTGGTGTTCCATCGGCCCTGGGCCAGCGCGGCAATATGCTCGAACAACAACGGCTGGCCCGGCACACCGGCCAGGCGCTGGTTCTGCAGGTCGTCCCCGCCCGGGTTGGACGTGCGGCACAACAGGAAGGCGCCCTTGCCCTCGCGTCGCAGGTACGGCTGCAGCGAATCGAAGCCCATGAACGGCGACAAGGTGACGGCATCGGCGCCATAACGCTCGAACGCCTCGATCGCATATTGCTCCGCGGTCGAACCGATGTCGCCGCGCTTGGCATCCAGGATCACCGGCACCTGTGGCGCGGCGCGGCGTATGTGCGCGATCAGCCGTTCCAGTTGCGCCTCGGCACGGTGCGCGGCGAAGTAGGCGATCTGCGGCTTGAAGGCAATCACCAGGTCGGCGGTGGCGTCGACGATGGCAGCGCAGAAGTCGAAGATGCGGCCCGCGTCACCCTGCAGCGCGTCCGGAAACCGGGCTGGTTCGGGGTCCAGGCCGACACACAACAGGGAGCCGTTTTGTTGCTCGGCGCGAGCGAGCATGTCGACGAAGGTCATAACTTTGGCCA
>JANMYG010000265.1:0-4710 GCA_031381865.1 Betaproteobacteria bacterium
CGGCGCTCTGCTCCGCGGCTGTCCTCCGCCCTGCGGGCTCCCCCTTGATGCCGCTGCGCAGAGCGCCGCACCGGCCTGATCCAGCCCACCAGCACCTGCTGGCAAAAATGGCATGCGGGGCGGTGGTGCACGGTCACCGGCTGGTCTCTTGATTGGGATCCGGTATCAGATCACGACCGCGCCGTCCGGCAGTTCGTTCGCGTTGCCTGCACCGGCGGGGAAATGCGCCACCAGGTGCTGTGTGATGGCGTGCACGCCTTCGACCACGCCGCCTTCGAAATTCGATTGCCTGAATGCGCTCTCCATCTGGCGGCAGATGCTGTTCCATCCCTCGCTGCCCACCTTCGCGTGGATACCCCGGTCGGCGACGATCTCGACCGCCCGGTCGGCCAGCAACACATAGATCAGCAGGCCGGTGTTGTGCTGCGTGTCCCACACCCGCAATTGCGAGAACAGGTCGATCGCGCGCGCCCTGGCGCTTTGGCCGCTGAACAGCGGCCAGCCGTCCAGCGCGCCCTCGACCGCGAAACGGATCTCGCCCAGATGGGTGTTCTCGCTGGACTGGATGGCCTGCTCGATGCGTGTCAAGGCAGCGCGCGGAAAGGCCCGATTGAGTTGCCGCCCGGTCAGCAGCAGATGGCGCAGGATGCGTTGTATCTTCATGTCTACCACCGCCCGGACGCACCGCCGCCGCCAAAACCGCCGCCGCCGCCGCTGAAGCCGCCGCTACCGCCGCCAAAACCGCCACCCCGGCTGCCCCCGCCGTAATAACCACCGAGTGCGCGCGCGCCCAGGCCGCCGCCGAGCAGGGTCATGAACAGCGCGATCACGCCTGCGAGCAATGCAATCCACAGGGCGCCGGCCACAAACCATGCGACCACCCCGAACACGCCGCCCGTGACCAGCGCACCGGGTACCTTGCCCAACACGGAGCGCAAGATGCCACCCGCGACCAGCGCCATCACGATCAGGGCCGGAGCAAACTGTCCGACGTCGCCGATGCCGGTGCCGCGTTGCCTGCCCGGGGCCGGCAACGGCTCGCCGTCGATGACGCGAATGATCTGTGTCACCCCGCTGCTGATGCCACCATAGAAGTCCTGCTGCTTGAAGCGCGGCACGATGGTCTCGTCGATGATGCGTTTGCTGGTGGCGTCGTTGAGCGCGCCTTCCAGTCCGTAGCCGACCTCGATGCGCAGCGCCCGGTCGTCCTTGGCCACCACCAGGATCGCGCCGTCGTCGACCTTCTTGCGCCCGAGTTTCCACACCTCGGCCACACGCAGCGCAAATTGCTCAATCGTCTCGGGGGCCGTGGACGCCACCATCAGCACCGCCAACTGGCTGCCTTTGCGAGCCTCGAACGCCGACAGGCTCTGCTCCAGCGCGGCCTTCTGCTCCGCACTCAGCGTGCCGGTCAGGTCGGTCACGCGCCCGGCCAGGGCCGGTACCGGAACCTGTGCGCCGGCAAACAGCGACACCAGCAGCGCGCATGCCAGCAGCCAGCTGCCAGCCAGAGCCCGCGCCGACCTCCGGCAGCTCACCTCGCGGCCCCGGATGCGCCGGTCTTGGCCCACGCCGACCTCTGGCAGGTCACTTCGCGGCCCCGGATGCGCCGGTCTTGGGCGCGGGGGGCGCGGCGTCGAAACTCACGCTCGGCGGCCGGGAGATTTCCTTTTCGTTCTCGACCGTGAAGTTGGGTTTTTCCTTGTAGCCCATCACCATGGCAGTCAGGTTGGACGGGAACGACCGCACCGTGACGTTGTATTCCTGCACCGACTTGATGTAGCGGTTGCGCGCCACCGTGATCCGGTTCTCGGTGCCCTCGAGTTGCGCCTGCAGGTCCCGGAACGCCTGGTTGGCCTTGAGGTTCGGATAGTTCTCGGCCACCACCATCAGCCGCGACAATGCGCCCGTCAGTTCACCCTGCGCCTGCTGGAATTTCTGGAACGCCGCCGGGTCGTTGATCAGTTCCGGTGTGGCCTGGATCGAGGTGGCCCTGGAGCGCGCCTCGATCACCTTTGTGAGCGTGTCCTGCTCGAACTTGGCCTCGCCCTTGACGGTGCTGACCAGATTCGGAATCAGGTCGGCGCGCCGCTGGTACTGGTTGAGCACCTCCGACCAGCTCGCCTTGACCAGCTCGTCGCCGCTCTGGAAGGTGTTGTAGCCGCAGCCGCTCAGGCCCAGGGCCAGGGTCGCGGTCAGGATCATCAGTAGTTTGCGCATGGTGTTTATTCCGGAAGATGCGGTTGGTCGGTGGTCAAGGCAGCTGGCTGCGCGCACGGCGTTGGACTATCCGCCCACGCACACGGCGCTGGAGGGCGCCGGCACAGGGGCCAGGGCGCGCCAGGCCCAGTATAAAAGCGCGTTGGTGCGCCGCGCGTTGATCGACCTCACCATTCGCATGACTTCGGTGCCCGTTTCGTGGTTGGACGCCGAAGCCCACGCCATCCGACTTCGCGCATGCCCACGCGGTCCCACTTCGCGCAAGCCCACGCCGTCCGACTTCACGCAAGCCACGCCGTCCGACATGACGCAAGCCGCCGCCGTCCGACTTCACGCAAGCCCACGCTGTCCGACATGGCGCAAGCCCACGCCGTGGCCTGGCGCCGCGGCCTTCCTTCGTCATCCCGGCCAAGGCCGGGCTCCATGGATTGCGCTTGCTGAAACCCCGCACCTGATGTGCGGCCGCACCAGCATGGGTAAAGCGAACAGTATTGCGCTCAGGCCGGCTTCGAGATCTCTGCAAGCGCCTCGGCGGCCGGCCGGATCTCCGAGCTGTCCACCGCGAAATCCCCCAGCGCCACGATGCCGACCAGCCGCTTGTCGCGGTCCACGACCGGCAGCCGGCGCACCTGGCGCTCGCTCATGGTCTTGGCCGCTTGTTCGACCGAGTCGTCCTCGAAGGCCCACGACACGCCTTCGGACATCACGTCGCGCACCTTGGTGTCGGAGCCCTTGCCCTCGGCCACGGCGCGGATCGTGATGTCGCGGTCCGAGATGGTCCCGATCATGCGGTCGTTTTCTCCCACCGGCATCATTCCGAAATCGCCCGCGCGCATTTCGCGCGCCGCTTCGCCGATAGTCATGTCCGGACTGACCACTTTCACGTCGCGGGTCATCAGGTCTTTCAGTTGTTGCATATCCAATCTCCTGCTACGGGTTTTTCACACGATGGGGGTAGGCCGGGCGCACCCGCACCCGCACATTCCCATCCAACCGCCGGGCCTGGCAAACACCAGGCACCAGCGGCCTTGATTGTTGGGTCGCTGCGGTGGGTGTTCTGTGCGTTGGCGCACAGGCCGAGCGCGCGCCGCATGCCGACTTGTCATGCGGTCAATGTGCCACCACGGGCGGCACACCGCGCAGCCGCAAGGCGTTGGAGATGACGGACACCGAACTCAGGCTCATTGCCAGCGCCGCCACCATCGGCGACAGCAACCAGCCGGTGAACGGGAACAACACACCGGCGGCCAGCGGCACGCCGAGCGTGTTGTAGACGAAAGCGAAGGCCAGGTTCTGCTTCATGTTGGCGATCGTCTGCTGCGAGATGACCCGGGCCTGCGCGATGCCGCGCAGGTCGCCCTTGACCAGCGTGACCTGTGCGCTGTTCATGGCCACATCGGTCCCGGTGCCCATCGCCACACCCACGTCTGCCTTGGCCAGCGCCGGTGCGTCGTTGATACCGTCGCCGGCCATGGCCACGATGCGTCCTTCGCGTTGCAGCCGGTCCACCAGCGCCAGCTTGTCGGCCGGCTTGACCTCGCCATACACCTCGTCGATGCCCAGCTTTGCGGCCACCGCCCTGGCCGTGGTCAGGCCGTCACCGGTGGCCATGACGACACGCATGCCGGTGGCCTTCAGGGTTGCCAGCGCCTCGGCCGTGCTGGACTTGATCGGGTCGGACACGGCCAGCAGGCCGGCCAGCCGGCCATCGACGGCCAGCAGCATCACGCTCGCGCCCTCGGCGCGCAGCGCTTCGGCCTGAGACTGCAGGTCGTCGACGCTGGTGCCCAGTTGCGCCATCAAGGCGCTGTTGCCGAGCGCCAGCTGCTTGCCGCCGACCGTGCCGCGCACGCCGATGCCGGTGCTGGACTCGAAACCCTCCGCCTTGTCGAGCACCAGGGCGCGGTCGCGCGCCGCGCGCACGATCGCATCGGCCAGCGGGTGTTCGCTGCCCTGGTCCAGGCTGGCCGCCAGGCGCAGCACTTCGTCCTCGGTGTGGCCCGCCGCGGCCAGCACCTGGTTCAGTTGTGGTTTGCCTTCGGTCAGTGTGCCGGTCTTGTCGACGATGAGTGTGTCCACCTTGCGCAAGTTCTCGATCGCCGCGGCATCGCGGAACAGGATGCCCTGTGTTGCCGCCTTGCCGGTGGCGACCATGATCGACATCGGCGTGGCCAGGCCGAGCGCGCACGGGCAGGCGATGATCAGCACCGCCACCGCGCTGATCAGGCCGTAGACCCAGCTCGGCTGCGGGCCGAACAAGCCCCAGGCCAGCAGGGTCAGCAGCGCGACGCCGACCACGGTGACAACGAAATAACCCGCCACCTGGTCCGCCATGCGCTGCATCGGCGCCCTGGAGCGCTGCGCCTGCACGACCATCTGCACAATGCCGGCCAGCACCGTCTGCGAGCCCACTTTCTCCGACCGCATGACCAGTGCACCGCTGGTGTTCAGGGTGGCGCCGATCAGCTTGTCGCCAATGCGCTTGCTGAC
>JANMYG010000287.1:0-2824 GCA_031381865.1 Betaproteobacteria bacterium
GCCGGGCTCCGGTCCGGCACCGACTGCCGGCGACCGCGAACTGCACCGGTCGGCCCTGATGGAGTGCGCCCAGGCACTGGAGCAGGCGCACATGCGGCTCGAGCGCCACCACCGCGTGCGCCAGCAACTCGAACAGGCACTGCTGGACAGCCGCGTGGCCATCGCGCAGACGCGTGATGAACTCGCCGGCACCCGGGCCAGCCAGGACCGCGCCCGTTACCTGGCTTTGCACGACGGTCTGACCGCGCTGCCCAACCGCGCATTTTTTATCCAGCAGCTGCGTGCCGCGATGGCCGAGGCGATGCAGCAGCGCCAACCTCTGGCGGTGTTGTTCCTCGATCTCAACGGCTTCAAGCCGATCAACGACACGCATGGGCATGCCACCGGGGATGAACTGCTGCGGATCGTGGCCGCGCGGCTGACCCGCACGGTGCGCGCCCGCGACATGGTCAGCCGCCTGGGGGGTGACGAGTTCGCGTGCCTGCTGGCCGGGGTCCCGAGCCGCGAGCAACTGGAACACCTGGTGCAAAAATTGCGCGATGCCGTGCAGGCACCATGCCGGATCGGGGACATCACACTGACGGTGGGCGCCAGCGTGGGTATTGCCGTGGCCCCCAGGGATGGCGACACCGCCGACGCCTTGCTCGCCAGGGCCGACGCTGCGATGTACCACGCCAAGCGCCAGCATGGCGGCCAGTCGTTCTTCGACCAGCTGGGCGAATAGTGCGAAGATGGCACCGGTGTGTCACGCAAAGGAAGAACAGCCATGAAGACCGAGTCGCAGACCCAGGCCGGCGCCGCCGAAGCCGCGCGTTACGCCCTGATGCGCCGCCTGGTTCCGGTGCTGCGCCACCATCTGGTGGTCGACCTGCAACCGATTGGCCTGATCTACCAGGTGCTGGACCGAAAACTCAACGCGGGCGAGGCCGATCTCGCTCCGATCCGCGAAAGCCTGGCCCGCATCGACCTCCTGGCACGCAGGGCGGTCGCCTCCTCGCTCGATGTGATGTCGTGGCTCGCGCCCGACAACGAGGCATCCACACCGCTGGGCAGTGGTGTGGTCGACTGCCTGAACATGCTGCGCAGCAATTTCACCTTCCGCGGCTTTACGGTGCGTAACGAGGTGGGCGACGCCCCGCTGCGTGTGCCGCAGGCTGCCTTGCGCGAAGTGCTGACCGCCACGCTGATCGCCGCCACCGATGGCGCATCCAGCCCGGTGGATCTGACGCTGCGGGCGCATTTGTCGGGCATCCAGGCGATGGTGTCGATCCACACCGTGCCGGGCACCGGCGAGGGCGTGCCCAACGACATGGCTTACCGGGCCCTGCCGTGGAGCGACGTGCAGGCGCTGGCCCAGGCGCACGCGGTGCACCTGGTGCTCGACGGTGAATTCGTGAGTGTGACGCTGCCCGCGAGCACGCCGGCCGCCGGGCCGGATGCCCAGGCTGGCGGTGTCGCGGGTCAGGGCGGCGCGCTGGCGCCGTAGACACTGTCGTCGGGACCAAAGGCAGGCGCATGCGCCAGCGCCTGCGCGCCGTCGTGATGGACCTGCACCAGGTTGCCACTTGCCTCGTTGCGCGGCCGGTTACCGCGGGGTGGCATCACCCAGATCCACATCGACGCGGTGCCACGCCGCGTGCATCGCCGCGCGGGTCTGCTCCCAGGTCAGGCTGGAGCCAGCCCGGCGCGACTCCCAGGCGCGTCGCAGCTCCGGCTCTGCGGCATCGAAATCCTGGTCGCCAGCCGCCTGCGCGCGACTGCTCGACCCGAGCTCGTACGCCGGCGCATAGTCTTCGAAACTGCGCCCCGGTTCATAGTAGGACGCGCTGGCATAACTGTTGCGCCAATAGGCCTGGGCGGCCGGCGCGCGGCCCGCGGCGGCCGCCACCTGGCCGTGTAGCCCACCGGCCGGTGCGCTGGCAGCGTCAGGCGCCCAGACGCCAACACTGCCGCTGACGGTGGCCAGACCGGGCGGCCGCGGATGGTGGTCCGGTTCGCGGCACAACGCTTCAAGATCGGTGCCGGTGTCTGTCTCGATGTCGATGTCGTACATGTGGTTGTCCCGTGGTGAGGTTGCATCCCATCGCGCCGCACTGTGGCAGCGCGCCCGTGTGCATGCATCTTGGCGCCGCAGCGCGTGGTTGTGCATCAGGCAGGCGGGAAGATGCGTGTAGGAGGACTGCCCGTCTTGATCGGGGCACGGAAATCCGCCATTACCATGGCGCCATGGACATCCCGACCGAGCCGATTGGAAGCATTCCGCGCCCGCGCGTTTTGGTGAGCGCCATCGAACAGGTGGGCAACTTCGAAGACCCGTCGCTGGACCCCGTGTACGAAGCGGCGGTCCGCGACACCGTGGAGCGCTTCGAAGCCACCGGGTCCCCAGTCATCACGGACGGCGAACAACGCAAGTACCACAACTTCTGGACCTACAGCGTGCACGGCGCGCGCAATACCGCGCCCGACGGCTTCAAGATTCCCTTCGCGGCCGGTCACGTGCGCCGCATGCCGCGGCTCACGTCCGGACCGTTTCGCTACAAGCGCTTCGCCGACAGCTTCATGGACCTGGCGATGCGCTTCTCGAGCCGCCCGATCAAGCAGGCCGTGATTTCGCCTTCGGCGCTGAGCCTGATGTACCCGGCCGAAGGCCTGCCCGGTTATTCGCGCGACGAGTTCATCGACGACCTGTTGCGCGAACACGAAACCGAAGTCCGCCGCTGCCTGCAAAAGGGCGCGCACATGGTGCAGATCGATTTCACTGAAGGTCGCCTGGCGATGAAGATCGACCCCTCGGGCCACCTGCTGAGCAGCTTCATCGACCTCA
>JANMYG010000131.1:0-2541 GCA_031381865.1 Betaproteobacteria bacterium
GTCGGATCCAGGCCGATCGGGTCGGCGTCCGCGCCGATGGTCAGCGTGCCGCCGCGCTTGGGCGTTTGCGACTGCGCCAGCGCCAGCGGGCCCAGCGCGATGGCGCTGCCGCCGAGCGCCAGGCGCAGCAGGCTTCGACGCTGCAGGCCGTGGTCGCCATCGGACCGTGACGCAGGCATGGCCCTGTCAGTTGGTGTCGTCACTCGCATGTCACGTCCTTCGGTTGGTCGGCCGCGGATGGGCGGCCTCGCGCTTTTCCATCATAGCCATTGCGTTGTGGCGCAATCGGCAACCCATGTTTCACCGCACGAAACGCGGCAACGGCACCGGCGCGTGCCGCGGCCGGCGAGGCCATGCAGCCACGCTGGGGCGACCCTGGTCCGCACGACGAAACGAACGCGACCGGTACCCGTTGCCCGCTGGCGCGCGGCCGGACTGTGCGGCAGGCTGACAATGCGCCTACATGCACTTTTGGACGGGGCGCCGCGATGATCCGTATTGCCACGGCTGGATTCCAGCACGAGTCGAACACCTTCTCCTCGATACCCGCCAGCCTGGACCTGTGGCGACGCGCCGGCATACTGGAAGACGCGGCTGAGATCCGCGCCGAATACGCCAGCTCCCAGTCCACGCTGGCCGGGTTCTTCGCGGCGGCCGCACACGACCCGCAGGTGGAACTGGTGCCGCTGTTTTTCACGCGGCTGATGCCCATGGGCGCGATCACCGCGCAGGCCACCGACTTCATTTTCGACCGCATCATCGCCGCGATCCGCGACAACGGGCCCTGGGACGCCGTGCTGCTGCCGTTGCACGGCGCCGCCGTGTCCGACACCTGGCTCGATGCGGATGGCGAGCTGGTGCGCCGGGTGCGCGAAACCGTGGGGCCCGACGTGCCCATCGGCGTCGCGCTGGACATGCACGCCAACATCGCGCGGCAACTGGTCGACAACGCCGACATCGTGACGGTCTACCAGACCAACCCGCATATCGACGCCCATGCGCAGGCGATGGACTGCGCGCGGCTGGTGCTGCGTTTGGTGCGCGGCGAAATCAAACCCACCCGCGCGCTGCAAACGCCGCCGCTGCTGGTCAATATCCTGTGCCAGGGCACCAGCGACGCACCGATGCGGGAGCTGCTGCAGTTCGCCGAAACGCAGAAACAGCGCCCCGGCGTGTTGTCGCTCAGCGTGGTGGAAGGTTATCCCTACGCCGACGTGCCGGAGATGGGCATGTCGTTCATCGCCGTCACCGACAACGACCAGGCGCTGGCCGACGACGTGGCGCGCCAGCTCGCGCTGGCCGCGTGGCGCATGCGCGGCGCGCTCAACCAGGGCGGGACCCCGATCGACCAGGCGCTGCAACAGGCGCAGGCGGCGGCCGCCGGGCCGGTGGTGCTTTTCGATGTGGGCGACAACGTTGGCGGCGGCAGCCCCGGGGACTCCACCCACATCCTGCAGGCCGCCCGCAGGCTCAGCATCAACGACCTGCTGCAGGCGCTGTGCGACCCGGAGGTGGTGCGCCAGTGCCAGGCAGTGGGTATCGGCGGGCGCGTCGAGACTTCCGTGGGCGGCAAGAGCGATGCCCTGCACGGGGCGCCGTTTGCCATCCAGGCAGAGGTCACCGCCCTGTCCGACGGCTGCTACGAAGAAACCGGCCCGACCCATGGCGGGTTCCGTTTTTTCAACGACGGCCCGAGTTGCGCGCTGCGCACCGACGATGGTTACCGGCTGGTGCTGACTTCGCGCAGTGCCGGCTCTTCCAGTCTGCAGCAGTTCCGCACGCTGGGTGTGGAGCCGCTGGAGATGAAGATCATCGTGGCCAAAGGCGTGCATTCGCCGCGACCGGCGATGGAGCCGATCGCCCGGCAGTTGATCTGGGTCGCCAGCCCGGGTGTGACCAGCGCCGACCTGTCGACCTTCATCTACCGGCACCGCCGCCGGCCGATGTACCCGTTCGAGCCGGACACCCGCTGGCCGTGAGCCGGCGCCGGGGCGGCCGAGCGCCGCAGGGCAGCGACCGCCGGCCGCCATAACACTGCACCCGGGCCGCGTGGCGGGCCGCCGGCGCGCCGGCTCGTACGCCTTGTGTTCAAAGACATGAATCGTTCGCGCCAGGCTTGGCCTGCCCGGACGGATCTCGCCGATGGAACACCAATTGGTATCAGGGCGAGTGGTCGGCGGCGCGCTTGGCGGCCAGGATGCTGGCAAGCAGGCCCTGCATGTAACCCACCGCAAAGATCTGTCCGCGCACCATGTAGCCCGGCCTGTCGTTGCTTTCGCCCTCCATCGTGGGCGCGTGGTCGGGTCGCATCGGACCATCGAAACCGATGTCGTCGTAGGCCTGCATGGCCGCTGCCATATCGGTCTTGCCTTCGTCGTGGAAGGTCTCCTCGAACCGAGGAACGCTGCCCCGGATGTCGCGGAAATGCGCGAAGAAGATCTTCCTGCGCGCGCCGAAATACCGGATCGCGTCCGGAATCACCACACCCGGCATGGCCGCAAAATTGCCCTGGCAGAAGGTGATGCCGTTGCACGGGCTGTC
>JANMYG010000337.1:0-4403 GCA_031381865.1 Betaproteobacteria bacterium
GGTGTCGCGCGCCGCGCGCGCGGCAGCCACCGCGCGCTCGATGATTTCACCGGAGCGGTGGGCCAGGCCCGCGGCCTTGAGCAGCAGGGGCGAGGCGGCGAAGGAATTGGCGGTGACCACGCGTGCACCGGCGCGGATGTAGTCGCCATGGATGGCCTGCAGCACCAGGTCGTTGCCCAGCGTGGCGCGCCCGCTCCAGCTCGCCGGGTCCATTGGCACGCCGCGGCGCTGCAGCTCGGTGCCGGTGGCGCCGTCGAGCACGACGATATCGCCCGCGCGCAAGGCGGCCATCAATTTGTCGTAGGCCATGGGCAGACTCCCGCAAGGTGGTGAGCGCCATGATACGGTCACGGCAGCTGGCGCGCCCCCGGCATGGGTCGTGCCGGGCCTGCGCCCGGGCGCGGCCGGCGGCAGCCAGACCAGGCTGGCCGCGAACCAGCGCCTCGGCTGCGCCAGCAGCCCGTCCAGGGCGTACAGGCGGCGCCACTGCAGCCACACGATGGCGCTGGCCAGCAGGCACGAGCTGCCTTCCCACAACAGCGGCTGCCAGGGCGCGGTGCGGCCGCTGCGCAGATAGTCCTGCAGACCCACCGCCATCAGCAGCACCCGGAACAGCACCCACGCGACCAGCAACGCCGCCAGCGACGGGCGCGCGATGGCCGCATCGGCGGCGGGCTGGTCAGCAACGGCGATCCTGGTGGTACTGCGCGGCGCGCCCGACCCGGGCGTTGGCCGCAGGCATTGTCACCGGCCGGCGCGGCTGCCAGCCGACCTGGTCGATCGGCGCGTCACCGGTTAAAGTAGCAGCTGAAACTGCGATGCACCGATCACTACTCTTGCCGCGCCGAATGCGGCCGCTGATCCCGGAGGGCCGAGCATGACCACATTCCAGATTGAATTGCCCGACAGCACGGCAAGTGCTGCGCAAGCGGCCGGATTGTTGACGCCCGAGGCGCTCGACCAGCTGCTGACTCAGGCGCTGCGCCGGCGCGCAGCGGCGAATGCGCTGCTGTCGATCGCCGATCGCGTGGCTGCCGCGGGGATCGCGCCCATGTCGATGCAGGAAATCAATGCCGAGGTGAAGGCAGCGCGCTCCGAGCGCAGGAAGACCGGCTGAAAACGGTGCAAGCGGTCTTCGACACCAATGTGCTGGTGTCCGCCTTGTTCTGGCATGGGCCGTCACATGCGCTGCTGGAGCAAGTGCGCAACGGGTCGATCGCATTGATCACCAGCCCGGCGCTGCTTGGGGAGTTGGCTGGAGTGATCGGCAGGGCCAAGTTCGATGCAATCCTCGCACGCTCCAGCACATCTCGCGACCAGGCCCTGGCGCAGCTGCGTCAGCTTGCTTAGGTGGTCGAGCCGCCGCCCTTGACGCTACCCATCTGCCGCGATCCCGATGACGATGCGGTGCTGGCGTTGGCACTCGCGGCAAAGGTCGATTGGATAGTCTCGGGCGATGACGATCTGCTCGTGCTTCAAACCTTCCAGGGCATCGACATCATCACGCCGGCCCAGGCCTTGCTGCGAATCGGCAGCCAGTGAGCTTTATTGCTGTCCACAAGTGTTGGGCTTCGCTTCTGCCGGCTACACAACGCAACTCCATTTCACACCACCTTGCGAGAAAGTTGCCTCCTGGCTCACGACGACCCCGTAATTCTTGCCAAGCATCACGATGGCGCCGCTTGTCGTTGCCCAGCCAAAGTCCACGGTCACGGCCGTCGAGCCACCACCGCGAGAGCCCTATCGGATCGGATTGCACAGAGATGCGCCCTGGTAAGGGTTCGTCGTACGCGCAGGAGGCGTCCAAGCCATTGCAGTCGAACTGGAATGTGCATGCGACAGTGGAACCCGCGAAAGCTTGACGCATCCCCCACCAGTCGATGCGGCGCTCATTCGGCAAAGACCTCCCGCAATATGCCCAATGTGCCGACAAGAGTTTTGGTCGAGACCGCTCCCAATCGCTTGGCGAGTCGCACTTTGTCCACTGCCCGCAGCTGGTCCAGCAGGATCAGGCCCTTCTGGCCTGCGTGCGTCACCGACACCCGAAATGGTGCCGGGCGACTCTTGCTCGTCATGGGTGCCACGATCACCGTACGAAGGTGGTCGTGCATTTCGGGCGGTGAGACAACCACGCATGGCCGCGACTTCCTGATCTCGCTGCCCACTGTCGGGTCGAGGTTGACCAGCCAGATCTCACCGCGCTTCACCACACATGCTCCGCGTCCGCCTCGTTTCCAAATTCGCCCATCGCCAGGGCGTCGTCGCCAGTCTCGGCGATCTTGCGTGCGGCCTCTGCCCAGCCAGCGCGCACCGGCCTGGCAGGCCTGCGCAAAACCAGCGCGTCGCCCTCGATAGTCATCTCCGCCTCGCCAGTGTCCAGGCCCACCTGTGCAAGCAAGGGTTTGGGTATCACGATGCCTTGGGAGTTGCCGATCTGCCGGATGGTTACATGCATGGCATTGCTACCTCGTTGTGTGGCAACAATGTTATTCCGCGGTCGGCAGTGTGTCAAGGCAACCGAGCAGACACTTCCAGTCGCAATTTGCGACATCAAGTTGGGGCGCCCGGCGCGTCCGATGCGGAGGCCGGTTTGGACGTCGGAGTGGCGCAACGTTCGACCAGTGCGTGCGGTCCTCGCAGGCCGAACCTGCGCCGGATGCAAGAACGCGAAGACGCCGAAGCGGCGGCCCGCCGTTGGTGACAGGCAGCAGCCGTTCAGCCAAGTAGTGAGGACAGCGCTGTGCCCAGGCCCACGACAGGACTCCTTGACACCGCGTGCGCAACCATCGCCGGCGCGCCGGCCTGCTCCACCACCGCCTGTGCGCCCAACAGCACGTTGTCGAGCACCGGCACCGGCAGGCGCGGCTGCAGCGCTGCGGCCAGTCCGGTCAGGGCGGCTCCGCCCAGCACGATGCTTCTGGCGCCAGCCCGCACACCCAGTTCACACGCTGCGAGCAAGGCGTCCATTGCCTGCTCGGGCGCGGCGGCGATCTGCGCTCCGGTCAGCTCGACGGTGTGGATACCGAGCAGACCAGCGTCGAGCTGGTGCGTGCGCGCAAAACGCGCGAGCATCGGGCCCCAGGCGGCGCCGCCGGTCACCACGGCGAACGGCCCCAGGCGCGCGGCCGCCTGCAGGCTGGCCTGCGCCAGGCCCACCACCGGCACGACAGCCACTTCGCGCAACGCGAGCAGCCCCGGGTCGCCGAAACAGGCGACCAGCACCGCGTCGTGGCCCGCGTAACGCTCGGCATAGGCATCCAGCGCCGCATGGGCGGCCAGCGCATATGCGGCCTCGCTGGCGATGTAGGCCGCACCGAGCCGGCCGGTCGCGCCCTCCCATGCCACTTCAGGGTGCGCCAGCCGGCAGCTCGCCAGCACCCTATCGGTCACCGACGCGCTGGTATTTGGATTGACGACCAGAATCCGCTTCATGACCGACATCCGCGCCGCCCGTTCACATCTTGCCCGGCAGGTAGGTCACGATCGCCGGAAAGGCCATCAGCAGCAGCGTGAACAGCATCATGATCACCACATACGGGAACGCGCCGCGGATCACCTCGCCAATGCCGCCGCGGTCGGGCCGCACGCCCTGCACCACGAACAGGTTCATGCCCACCGGCGGCGTGATCAGCGCCAGTTCACACATCAGGATGATGAAGATGCCAAACCAGATCGGGTCCACGCCGAGCGCCTTGACGATCGGATAGACGATCGGCACCGTGGCCACCAGCATCGACAACACGTCCATGAACATGCCCAGCAGGATGTAGAACACGATCAGCACCAGCAACATGGCGGTGGCCGACAGGCCGAGCGAGGTGACCGACTTGGTCATGGTCTCGGCCACGCCCGACAGGCTGATGAGCAGGTTCAGCACGAACGCCGCCGCCATGATGAGCATGATCATCCCGGTGGTGCGCGCGGTCTGCAGGAAACAGGTCTCCAGCATGCTCCAGCTCAGGCGCCCGGCCTGCCAGGCGAAGAACAACGCGACCACCACCCCCAGCGCGGCCGACTCGGTGGCGGTGGCAAAACCGGTGTACAGGCTGCCCATCACGATGCCGAAGATCACCAGCGGCGGGATCAGGTGCACCAGCTGGCGCACGCGCTCGCGCATCGGTGGCAACTCCTCGCGCGGCACGTCGCCCTTGAAATAACTGTTCACCAGGATGTAGAGCATGAAGAAACCGGTCAACAGCAGGCCCGGGATGATGCCGGCGATGAACAGTTTGCCGATCGAGTTCTCGGTCAGCGAGCCGTACAGGATCATGTTGATGCTGGGCGGAATCAGGATGCCCAGCGTGCCGCCGGCAGCCAGGCTTCCCAGCGCCTGCGGCATCGGGTACTTGCGTGCCAGCAGCGAAGGCAGGGCCACGGTGCCACGGTGGCTGCGGTGGCCACCG
>JANMYG010000353.1:0-4912 GCA_031381865.1 Betaproteobacteria bacterium
CCTGCATCGTCAGGTTGATGACGATGTTGGACGACTGGCTCAGCAGCGCCACCCCCTTGTCCACGCGCCGCCCGCCATGCTGGTCGGGCCAGAGCAGCGCGCCGTCGAGGTAGTTGATGATCCCGTAACAGTTCGGCCCGAGGATCGCCATGTCGCCCGCCGCGGCGACCAGCTCCGCCTGCAGCTGCGGCTCGCCCGCCTCGGTCCACCCGCTCGCAAAACAGACCGCACCTCCCGCGCCCATGGCCGACAGTTCGCGTACCACGGCGACGGTCGCGTGGCGGTTCACGCCGATGAAGGTCGCGTCCGGCGCCTCGGGCAGGTCGGCCAGCGAGGCATGGGCCGGCAAGCCTCCAACCAACGGCTTCGTCGGATGCACCGGCCACACCGGGCCGGCAAACCCCATCTTGTGGCATTGGGCAATCACGTTTTCGGCCCAGACCGCACCCAGCACGGCGATCGAGCGCGGGCGCAACAGCCGGTGGAGGTCACGCTTCACCGGTGCTCCTTCACCCCGCGTACTGCGGTGCCGGTTGCCGTCGGGCGGGCGGGCGAAGTCGCACCGGGGCACGTCCGCTCTGTCCGCAGCGCTGCGAGCTTGCCTGGGGGCGGCCCGGCGCGGCGCACGGGCGTTCCTGCGCGGCGCATGGGCGTTCCTGCGCAGGTGCGAACCATGGGTGCCGTTCGCATGGCTACCCACCGAGGGGCCGCAGCAGTTCGCGGCTGATGATGTGGCGCTGGATCTCGCTGGTGCCCTCCCAGATGCGTTCGACTCGCGCGTCGCGCCAGATGCGCTCCAGCGGCAGGTCGTCCATCAGGCCCATGCCGCCGTGGATCTGTATCGCCTCGTCGGCGACCATCGCCAGCACCTCGGTGGCCTTGAGTTTGGCCATCGCCATATCGGCCTCGGTGACTGTCCCGCAGTCGAACTTCCAGCCCGCCTCGCGCGTCAGCAGTTCCGCGGCCTTGAGCTCCATGGCCATGTCGGCCAGCTTGAACGACACGCCCTGGAACTTGCCGATCTGCTGGCCGAACTGGCGCCGCTCGGCCGCATAACCCAGCGCCAGCGCCAGCGCGCGCTCGGCGCGGCCCAGGCAGGTCGACGCCACCTGCAGGCGCGTCGCACCGAGCCAGGTGTTCGCCACCTCGAAGCCCCGGTGCACCTCGCCCAGGATCTGCCGCTTGTGCAGCCGGCAATCGTCGAAATCGAGGATCGCATTGGTGTAGCCGCGGTGCGACACATTGCGGTAGCCGTCGCGCACGGTGAAGCCCCGGGTGCCCTTGTCGACGAAGAAGGCGGTGATCTTCTTCTTCGGGCCGCGCGCGGTGTGTTCCTCGCCGGTGGCCATGAAGACGATGGCGAAGCCGGCAATGTCGGCATGGCTGATGAAGTGCTTGGTGCCGTTCAGGATCCAGTCGTCGCCGTCTTGCCGGGCCGTGGCTTTCATGCCGCGCAGGTCGGAACCCGCGCCGGGCTCGGTCATGGCCAGGCAGTCCCAGGTTTCGCCGCGGATGCAGGGAAACAGATATTGCTGGCGCTGTTCCTGGTTGCCGGCCAGCAGGATGTTCGACGGGCGGGCCACGCAGGTCCAGTGCAGCGCGTAGTTGGCGCGGCCGAGTTCCTTCTCGTACAGCAGCCACGAGAGCGTGTCGAGCCCGGCCCCGCCGACGTCTTCGGGCATGTTCGCCGCGTACAGGCCCGCGGCGATCGCCTTCTTCTGGATTTCACGCACCAGTTCCATCGGCAGGTGGCCACTGCGTTCGACCGCCAGCTCGTGCGGATAGAGCTCGTTCTCGACGAACGACCGCGTCGTGTCGACGATCATCTGCTGTTCTTGTGTCAGACCGAAATGCATGTCTGTCCCCCGGGGGTCGCGGTTGATGCGTTGCCCGTCGATGGTGCGCGCCCGGGCAGCGCTGATTCTCGCAGCAGTGCAGCAGCGCTGCGGTGCCCAAGGCTTTGCTGCATCAGGCCGAACGCGTGATCGAACGAATCCGGGGGCGGGGGCATCGCGCCGGCGTGCGTCGCACCGCGTCCGGGGGCCCTGACTTCAGTTCGGCTGATCGAAAGCAGGACCCAGAGAAACCAACAGCTCGTAGGCACCCCAAAGGGCGGCGGCCGGCAAGCCGCCCGCGACCATCATGGTCGTGATCGCCGCCATGCAGCCCGTGGCGGCACCGGCCCCGTGTCGCGGGCGTCGGCCGCGTTCAGCGTTGCCGGCGCCGCTGCAGCCAGGCCAGCAACTCGCCCACGACGCCGCGGCGAAAGGCGATCACGCAGAACACGAAGATGGCCCCGATGATCACGGTCACCCAGGATCCGACCCGGTCGGCCAGGAAGTTCTGCAGGCCGATGATGGTGACCGCGCCGACCACCGGCCCGGCAAAGGTGCCCATGCCGCCCAGCAAGGTCATCAGGACCACCTCGCCGGACAACGACCAATGGACGTCGGACAGGGTCGCAAAACCGAGCACCAGGGTCTTCATCGATCCGGCCAGGCCGGCCAGCGCGGTCGACAGCACGAAGGCCAGCAGCTTGTAGCGGTCGACGTCGTAACCGAGCGACACCGCACGCGCTTCGTTTTCGCGGATCGCCTTGAGCACCTGGCCGTAGGGTGAATGCACGATGCGCACGATGCCCAGAAAGACCGCCACGAAAACCGCCAGCACCAGGTAGTACATCACCAGGTCGTTGTCCAGCGGCAGCAGAGCGAACAAGCGGCCGCGCGGCACACCCTGCAGGCCGTCCTCGCCGCCGGTAAACGGCACCTGCAGGCAGATGAAATAGATCATCTGCGCCATGGCCAATGTGATCATGGCGAAATAGATGCCCTGGCGCCGGATGGCGATCAGGCCCACCACCAGGCCGATGGCGCCGGCAATGGCGGTGCCCGCCAGCACACCGAGTTCGGGCGACCAGCCCGCGCTGCGCACCAGCCAGCCGGTGGCATAAGCGGCCGACCCCATGAAGGCCGCATGGCCGAACGACAGCAGGCCGGTGTAGCCCAGCAGCAGGTTGAAAGCGCAGGCGAAGATCGCAAAACACAGCGCGTTCATCATGAACACCGGGTACACGCCGATGAAGGGCGCCGCCAGCAGGAAGGCCAGTACGGCCAGCCATGCGAACTGTCCGATGCGCCGGGTGGCTGTCGGACGGGCGGACGTGGCGGCTGCCTGAGGCGTGGTGGAGCTCACGTCATGCCTCCTTGCCAAACAGCCCGGCCGGGCGGATCACCAGCACGATGGCCATGATCACGAACACCACGATGCTGGAGGCTTCGGGATAAAAGACCTTGGTCAGGCCTTCGACCAGCCCCAGCATGACGCCGGTCAGGATCGACCCCAGGATCGAGCCCATGCCGCCGATCACCACCACCGCGAACACGACGATGATCAGGTTCGAGCCCATCAGCGGCGTGACCTGGATCACCGGCGCGGCCAGCACGCCGGCGATCGCGGCCAGCGCGGCGCCGCCGGCATAGGTCAGGGTCACCATCAGTGGCACGTTAATGCCGAAGGCCTGCACCAGCCTCGGGTTCTCGGTACCGGCGCGCAGGGTGGCGCCCAGGCTCGTCTTCTCGATCACGAACCAGGTGCCCAGGCAGATGCTGAGCGACGCCACCACGACCCATGCGCGGTAGTTCGGCAGCGTCATGAAACCCAGGTTGGTGGCGCCCGCCAGCAGCTCCGGCACCGGGTACTGCTGGCCCGACACGCCGAACTGGTCGCGGAACAGCCCCTCGAACACCAGCGACAGGCCGAAGGTGAGCAGCAGGCTGTACAAGGGGTCGAGCTTGTACAGGTGGCGCAGGAACACCCGCTCGATGAGCACACCGAGCGCACCCACCACCAGCGGCGCCAGCAGCAGGGACACCCAGTAGTTCAGGCCCAGCTTTTCCAGGCTGAGCCAGGCCACGTAGGCGCCGATCATGTACAGCGCGCCGTGTGCGAAATTGTCGATCCCGAGCAGGCCGAAAATCACGGCCAGGCCCAAGCTCAGCATGGCATAGAACGACCCGTTGACCAGGCCGAGCATCAGCTGGCCGAGGAAGGCCTGCAGGGGAATGCCAAATATTTCCACGACGCGCGACCCTGGCCTACATCACTTCCACAGCGGGCATTTGGTATCGGCCTTGGCCGTCCAGGCGGCTTCGCCCTTGATGGTCTCGATCACGTTGTAGTAGTCCCACGGCTCGGTGCTCTTGTCTGGCGACTTGACCTGCATCAGGTACATGTCGTGCACCATGCGGCCGTCGTCGCGGATGAACCCGCCCTTGGCGAAGACGTCGTTGATCTTGGTCTTCTTCATCTGCGCCAGCACCTTGTCGGCATCGTCGCTGCCGATGGCCTTGACGGCGCTGAGGTACTGCAGCGTGGCCGAGTAGTCGGCGGCCTGCACCGACGAGGGCATGCGCTTCATCTTCTCGAAGAAGCGGCGCGCCCAGGCGCGGGTCTCGGCGTTCTGGTTCCAGTACCAGCTGTCGGTCAGGTACATGCCCTGCGTGGCCTTGAGACCCAGCGAGTGGATGTCGTTGATGAACACCAGCAGGCCGGCGAGTTTCATCGTCTTGGTGATGCCGAACTCGTTGGCCGCCTTGATCGAGTTGATGGTGTCGCCACCGGCGTTGGCCAGGCCGAGGATCTGCGCCTTGCTGCCCTGGGCCTGCAGCAGGAAGGACGAGAAGTCGCTGGCATTGAGCGGCACCCGGACCGAGCCGACGATCGTGCCGCCGGCGGCCTTGACCACCGTGCTGGTGTCGTTCTGCAGCGCGGTGCCGAAGGCATAGTCGGCGGTCATGAAATACCAGCTCTTGCCGCCGGCCTTGACCACAGCGCCGCCGGTGCCCTTGCCCAGCGCCACCGTGTCATAGGCCCAATGCACGGTGTAGGGCGTGCACTGGTCGTTGGTCAG